>DASPNK010000452.1:0-6169 GCA_035626575.1 Planctomycetota bacterium
TCGACCTGAGGCTGGAAATCCCCCGCCCGCGCCACCGCGTGGTGGGAACGCCGCGTCATCAGCGGCCGGACTTCCAGCGTCGCGGGCCGGCCCGCGAGCAGCTCCCAGGTCACCGTCACGCCCTCGCCGCGCCGCGACAACGTCACGCGTCGCCGTATCTCACGTTCCAGCGCCTGGTAACGCCAGGTGGGCGCTCCTTCGAGCGAGAAGTCGACGAGGTGACGGAACCCCTCCGGATGCAGGACGCCGGGCTCGTAGCAGGCGACGTCGAGCGAGGCCCGCGCGCCGTCGGCGACGACCGTTTCCTCGAGACGCGACAGGAGGAGGAGCCGCCCGGTCGGAGGCGGGCGCGAGACCACGAGGAGGCCGTGGTACTTCCGCGTGTTGAGCGCGGCGTGGGTCCCCAGCGCATAGCCGCCGCGACCGTCCGTGAGGAGCCACTCCCGCGAGGTCAGCGCCTGCAGAAGCCTGCCGTCTCCGATCTGTATGGGCATGGGGAGTGAGCCCGGCGGACGACGCCTCCGCCGTCGAAAAGCGGCGTGGCGATCAAGGTTCGGCCGGGACCGGGACGATACACGGTGAGACGGGGTCCCGTCCGGCCCCGAGGTGGACCCATGCTCCGCACCGTCCTTTCGACCGCGTCGCGCCGTCTCGCCTTCGCCGCCGTTCTCGCCGTCGCCGCGCCCGTCGTCGCCCAGGTCAAGACTCCGCCCACCGTCGACGAGCTGCTGACGCTGCACGCGGCGGGATTCTCCGGCGAAGAGATGACCGCCATGCTCGACCGGCACGGCGAGCCCGTCTTCG
This sequence comes from Planctomycetota bacterium, assembly GCA_035626575.1. Classification (GTDB taxonomy): domain Bacteria; phylum Planctomycetota; family CAIWVZ01; genus DASPNK01. The sequence continues at coordinate 805 of DASPNK010000452.1, forward strand.
AAGAGATGGAGTTGCGGCGCCTCGAGCAGGCGGGCGTCCCCGAGCCGGTGTCGGCGCGCCTCCGCAGCGTGGCCCGCAAGGCCCGCCCGCGCACGCTCACGGTGGACGAACTGAAGACGCTCATCGCCGCCGGCCTCGACGAGGAGGGCCTGCTGACCGTCGTGCGCGACACCGTCGGGCCGTTCGACGTCACCGTCGAGCAGGTCCTCGAGCTCGTGCGCTCGGGGGCCTCGCCCGCCGTCATCCGCGCCGTGCGCGCGAAGGCCGTCGAAGCGCCGGCGTCGCGGCCCGCGCCGAAGCCCGCCCCGCCGACCCTGGACGACCTCGTGCGGCTCGTGGAGCGCGGCTTCGCCGCCGACGCGATGGTGCAGCGGATCGTCGATTCCGACGCCCGTTTCGACGTCGACGCCGTGAAGCTCGTCGAGTTGACGCGCTCCGGCGTCCCGAAGGAAGTCATCAAGGCGGTGTGGGAGCGGCGTCTGACGGCGCAGCCTCCGACGCCGAAGACCGCGCCGGTCGCCTCCTCCGCCCCCGCGACCTCCGGGGACGCGACGCCCGCGGGCGTCGACGCCTCCGCCGAGTCGCGCGCCGCCTCTTCAGCCCCGGCGGCGCCGACGGCGGTGGGTTTCACGCTCTTCAACGACGCGCCCGGCGGCTACTCGCTCCTGGCGCCCGAAGGGTTCCGCGAGCAGCGGGACGCCAAGAACGGCAACGCCCTCGTGTCCTTCGTGAAGGGCGAGCCGACGACGGAAGACGGTCTCGCCGAGGCGGAGCTCGCGGTGTTTACTTACCGCTCCTCGGCGCCCGACCGCCTCGTCGAGGCGAACCTCGGCCCGGTGGGCGAGAACTTCCTCGCGCGCCTCACCGCGTCTTACGCCGCGCGCAAGATTTCGGCGGCCTTCGGCGCCCGCGAGCCGCGGCGCCTCGCCGGCCGGCCCGCCGTGCGCGTCTCGCTGACCGCGGGCGGCGCCGACGGCACGACGCACTCGGGCGAGCTGTGGTGGCTCTTCGTCGGCGAGCGCACCTTCATCCTTTCGGTGGCGGTGCGCAGCGACGTCGCCGCCGACTACCTCGAGCCGCTCGCCCGGTGCGTGCGCTCGTTCGCGCCGGCCGAGCGCAAGGCGCGGCCCGCGGGCGGCGATTCGGCCCACGCGCGCGTCACCACGGCGTCGGAGGCGTGGAAGTCCGCGGTGCTGAACCGCGACTTCGCGCTCTACGAGAGCCTGCTCAAGGCGCCGGGCCGCGACCGCGACCGCCTGGAGCGCTTCGTCGCCCTGTGCGACCGCTTCGACCATCCGCAGAAGCGCCTCGTGATCGGCCCGGTGGACACCTTCAAAGACGGCGCGACGACGGAATTCCGCCTCCTCGGCGGCCCGCAGCCCGAGCCCGCCGCCGTCCGCTGGATCCGCGACGGCGAGAGCTATGCGCTGATGGATTGAACGGGGACGGCGGACGATCCGCCCCGCATGTCCGCCCCGAAGCGAATGGTCCCGACATGGCCAATCGCGGGGATCGCGGCGCCTCCGGCCGCATGGCGCGAACGGGAAGCGGGAGCCGCCTGGCTGCCGAGGCTTCTTCCGCCGGCGAAATGGTCGTCTTCGAGGCCCCCGACGGCGCAGTGCAGGTCGAGGTGCGGCTTGAGAACGACACGTTGTGGCTCTCGCTCGACCAGATGTCGACGCTCTTCGCGAGAGATAAGTCTGTTATTTCACGACACCTAAAGCGAATCTTCGGCGAGGGTGAGCTCGCCAGGTCGGCAACTGTTGCAAGAAATGCAACGGTTCAACTCGAGGGTGAGCGCGAAGTCGTTCGAGAGATCGCTTCGTGCAGCGCTACGCCTCGTCGTGGCGGCTTCTCCTCGCCTACGACGAGCGGCGATTGCCGTCGACCCCCGGGCGGCCCGTCCCTCCCGCGCGCGGCATCGACCTCACGTCGGTGCGCGCCGCCGTCGCGGGCAGGAGCGCGGCGACGCTTTCGCCGGCATTCCGGGCGCCGTCGAGCAGACGTTCGGCGGAGACACCTCTACCCGACCGCGCAGTCGCGTGCCGCCCACCTGCTGTATTTCGTCATCAAAGACCACCCCTTCGGCGACGGGAACAAGCGGATCGGCGCCTTCCTCTTCCTCGAAGCGCTTCGACGCAGCGGCCTCTTCTACCGCGAAGACGGGGCGCCGCGCTTCGCGAACAACGCCCTGGTCGCGCTCGCGCTCCTCATCGCGGAGAGCGCCCCCACGCAGAAAGACCTGATGATCCGGACGTCGTTCCAAGGCTCGGGGCGCGGCAGGCCGCGACGTCGCTCCGACCCGAGCGGCGCGCCGCCGACCCCGTGGCGTCCCCGGACTCCGTCGACCACAATGCCAGGCCCGCATGGATCCGATCGACCCGAGCCGCGCCGTCGCGGCGCTCGCCCGCGATAAGGCGCACGTCGACCTGAAGACGGTCGACCTGTGCTTCCTCGCGGCGCTTCACCTGCGCGCGGGCAAGACCGGCCTCGCGTCTTTCGACGAGGACGCTCTGTTCGATCTGTTCGAGCAGGCGTGCGACGTGGTCGAGCCGGGCGCCGACAACCCGCGGACGCGCGCGACGCACGCCGTCCGAAGGCTCCGCGAACAGCGCTTCCTCGCGCGGGTCGACGGCGCGGGACTCGTGCGGGCCGGCGAGTACGCGCTCACGCGCCTCGCCGCCGCCGTCGTCGAGTTCTTCCTCGCCGAAGAGACGCTCACGCGCGAGAGCCTCACGCTGTTGACCGGCACGCTCCGCGCCCAGCTGGCGCAGGTTCTCGCCGCCGCCAGGAAGGCCGACGGCGCCGACGCCTGGCGTCTCGACGTCGTCGGTCCGCTCGACGTCACGGTGCGCGACCTCGTGTCGGGCATCGAACGGCGGCAACGCGGCCTCGACGCGCAGCAGGAAGAGGTGCGCGCGGAGATCACGGCGCTCCTCGGCGCCGACTGGTTCGCCGCGATCGAGCGGTGCCAGGCGCTTCTCGAGTCCACGACGGCGACGCTCAACGAGCTGAACGGCGTCCTGCTGCGCGACTCGCACCACTTCGTCGCGTTGCTTCAGGAGATCGCGGCTCTCGCAGGCGCCGCCGAGGAGGCCTCCGCGGAGGATGCGGCGCACCGCGTCGTCGAGCACGTCGACCGGATCGCGGCGTGGGGCGCCGCGAGGCAGCGGGCGTGGTCGGAGTACTACCAGTCCGTCCATCGGTTCCTGCGCGACGTCGTGCGCCTCGACGCGGACCGGGCGTTGAGCCGGCGGCTTCGCGACCAGATCGCGGCCTGGCCCTCGAAGCCGTTTCACCTGCTCGCGGCGCGAGCGCCGTCCATCGTGCTCCTGCGCGCGCCCGAGGCGCGGGCGGAACGCCCCGCCGTCGCGCGGCCGCGATCGGACCGCGAGGCGCCCCCCGAGGCGACGGCGGCGACCGACGCCGCCGCCGATCTCGAGGCGGCGGTGCGTCGGGCGCTGGCCGACGGCGCGTCGACGCTCGCCGAAGCCACCCGGCGCGTGCTCGCGGAAGTCCCGGCGCCCGCGCGCTACGCGGCGGCCGGCGAGGTCGCCGCCCTCGCGGTCCGTCTCGCGGCGCCGACGTCGGCCTGCGATCGCCCGTGGGTCGACGTCGCTCCGCGCCTCGAGATCGAAGATTGGACCGACCTCGGTCCGGAAAGCCGCGAGTGAACGACGCGCCGTTCTCCGGGCTCGAGGCGGTCGTCGCCGACGATCGGTTCCCGGAGGTCGATCTTCAGCTGCGCCGCGGCCGCCATATCGGCCGTGAAGACGGACTCGCCTACGAGTTCGTCGCCGACGCGCAGCCGTTCCTCGAGGAGCTTTACCGCCGGTACGGTTGCGAGCTGGTGCGTCAGAGCGACGGGTATTTCTACCTGCTCCCTTCCAACGACCGCCTCGGCCGTCGGCGGCTCACCGTCGGCGAGATGCTGGTCGGCCAGACGGCGGCGCTCCTCTACCTCGACCCCGCGACGCTTCAGCACCACGGCGTCGTCGCCCGGGACGCGATCCTGCAACGCCTCGCGGCGCTGATCGGGGCGGACGCGCTGGTCCGCGCGTTCCATCCGCGGAAGCGGCGGGTCGACGAGCGCGTCGCCGCCGAAGCCGTACGCGGCCAGACCGCGGAGGCGCTCCGCCGCCTCGCCGACCTCGGATTCGTCGACTCCGTCGACGACGCGCACGTGCGGCTGCGGCCCGCGCTCCTCCGGTTCGCCGAGCCCGTGCGCGGCGTCCAGGACCGTCTCGCCGCTCTGGAGAAGCTCGTGGCGCGCGGCGAGGCGGCGTTCGGCGACGAGCCGGCGGACGAGGAACCGCGAGCCGAAGACGAGCCGGCGTCATGAGCCGCACGCGCGCGGAGGCGCTCGTCCTCGTCAACTGGAAGGGCGTCTTCTACGAGCGATACCTCTTCGACCGCCACGTGACCGCGCTGGAGGGCGCGAACGGCGCCGGCAAGACCACCGTCATGATCGCGGCGTACGTGGTGCTCCTTCCGGACATGTCGCGCCTCAGGTTCACCAACCTCGGGGAGACGGGCGCCACCGGCGGGGACCGCGGGGTGTGGGGGCGTCTCGGCGAAGAAGGGCGTCCGTCGTACGCGGCGATCGACTTCGCGCTGCCGGACGGTCGACGCCTCGTCGCCGGCGTGCATCTCGCGCGGAAGGGCGAGCCTTCGGTCGAGCCGACGCCGTTCATCGTCAACGGCCTCGCCGCGGACGTCCGGTTGCAGGACCTCTTCCTGATTCCGCAGGGGGCTCTCGAAGCGGTCCCGGAGCTTCCGGAGCTGAAAGAAAACGCGGCGCGACTCGGCGGCCGCCTCGTGCAGTACGCCTCCGCGCGCGACTACTTCGCGGCGCTCTTCGACCAGGGCGTGACGCCGCTCCGGCTCGGCGCCGACGAAGAGCGCAACAAGCTGAACGAAATGCTCCGCACGAGCATGACGGGCGGCATCTCGCGCGCCCTCACCACGGAGCTGCGCGCCTTTCTCCTCAAGGAGGACGGAGGGCTCGCCGACACTCTGCAGCGCATGAAGGCGAATCTCGACGCCTGCCGTCGCACGCGCGTCGAAGTCCGCGAGTCGCGCCGCCTCGAGGAGGAGATCGGCGGGGTCTTCGAAGCGGGGCAGACGATGTTCGCCGCCGCGTTTCTCGCCACGCGCGAACGCGCCTCCGAATACGAACGTCGCCTCGCGGAAGCGGAAGCCGCGGAACACGCCGCGGCGGCGGCGGCCCATGCCGCCGAAGCGTCGCTGCACGCGGCCGTCGCCGCCGTCGAGGACGCCGAACGGCGACGCCGGACGCTCGCCGCCGACCTCGAAGCGGCGAACGACCTCGTCCGCCGGCGGCGAGGCGCTCTCGAAGCCTCGC
>DASPNK010000453.1:0-2402 GCA_035626575.1 Planctomycetota bacterium
CGATGTCGCCCATGATCACGTCGTTCCAGCCGTCGTTATCCATGTCGACGACGGTGGCGTTGCCGGCGAAGGCGTTCGTGCCGGGGCTGTTCGTCAGCGTGACGTCGGTGAAGGTCACGGTCTGCGAGCCGACCGCGCCGACGCTCAGGTTGTAGCCGTCCTGCCCGTCGCGGCCCTGATAGATGTCGTCTTTGCCGTCGTTGTTGAGGTCGCCGACCGCGAGCGTGTACGTCGCGGGCGCCGGCGGCGAGACGGTGTTGACGAAGACGCCCGCGCCGTTGTTGATGCGGACGCGCACCGAACCCGGGTCGGACAGCGCGATGTCCGGCCAGCCGTCGGCGTTGAAGTCGCCGACCTGCACTTCGACCGTGAAGCCGCTGGCCGAGCCGCCGGGGATGTTGGTGGTCGTGACGTCGGTGAAGACGCCCGTGCCGTCGTTGAACAGCAGGCGGTCTTCGAGGCTGTTCGTGTAGTCGCCCAGGTAGAGATCCTGGTCGCCGTCCATGTCGAAGTCGCCGTGGTCGCCGCCGCAGAAGCGCGCGTACGGCGTCGTGTACTGCGGGAAGCGGCCGGCGGTGTCGTAGGTCATGCCGAGCCACACGCCGAGCGGGTCGTTGCCGAGGTTCCGGTAGAACTGCAGCTGCTGCTGCGTCGTGGAGCCGAATCCCGTGTCGTTGGTGTTGACCACGACGAGGTCTTCCCAGCCGTCGCCGGTGAAGTCGGCGCAGATGCCGAGGCGCCCGATGCTCGGGTTGGCCGCGAACGGCACGAACGCCGCGCCGTCGATGAACGTGCCGCCGACGTTGAGGAAGAGCCGGTGCGTGCGCGCGGACGGCGAGAAATAGACGTCGTTCTTCTGGATGTCGAAGACGTCGACGTCGCCGTCATGGTCGATGTCGACGATGAGCAGGTCCTTCTCGTCGGGATCCGTCGTCACCGCCGCCGCCGTCGGCAGGCGCGTCGCGGTCTGATTGCTGAACTCGATCCAGGGCGAAGGCGTCTGGGCGAACGCGGCCGTCGACGCGACGGCGAAAGCCGCCGCGACGAGCGTGCGCGGCGCGCGGAGAACGGTGGTCATGGCATGAGCTCCATGCGAGCGGACAGGGTGCGGCCGGCATCCTACCGGACCGCCCCCCGCGGCAAGCCGCCCCCGCCGGGAATCCCGGCGCCGCCGCAGGATCGGGCGGTTCCGCACGCCCTTCAGCGCCCCGCGAGCAGGGGCGTGAAGTACCGGTAGTAGACCTCGAGCGACAGCACGCAAAGCGCGGTGGTGTAAGCCCGATGACGGTCCGCGTCGCCGGCGTGTTCGGCGTAGCCGTCGATGGGCGCGAAGGAGCCGTCGGCGGCCTGCGCGCCGAGGAGCGTCGGTTTCAACGCCGCGTTCCACGCGTCCCACGTTTCGCCGCCGGCGAGGAAGCAGGCCAGCGTGCCGTAGTACCAGAAGTACGTGTTGCCCTCGGCGCGGCGCACGAAGGCGTCGACCGACGCCCGGCGGTAACGCGTCGGCGCGCGTTCGAGCACGTAGTTCAGCGCGGCGAGGATGCGCGGATCGTCGCCGGAGACGCCGAGCAGCCGCAGTGCGAACGCCGCGCCCGGCGTCGACGCGGGCAGCGTCCTCCACGACGACCGCAGCCGGTTCGGCTCCCGGTTGTAGAGGAAGTAGCCGTTCTCCTCGTCGTAGTTCGACTCGAGGAACTCGCGCGCCCGCGGGCCGACGTCGTCGCGCACGGGAAGGCCGGCGAGCTTCGCCGACTCGAGCGCCATCACCTGCCACACCGTGATCGACGTGCGGGAGAACCCGTCCTCCGGCGGGCGGAACGGCGCGTAGTAACCCCATCCGCCGCGACTCCGCGGGTCGCGGCCGCGGTTCTGGTTCCGCTCGATCCATTCCAGCGCGCGCTTCAGCGGCGCCTCGAGCCGCGCGTCCCGGGTCAGGCCGTACGCCTCCGCCAGCGCGTACGCGGCGATCCCGTGGCTGTAGGCGCAGGAGTCGCCGAAGTGCCCCGTGCCGGGGTCCTGACGCGCGAGCAGCCAGGAGACCGCTTTCTCAGCGACTTCGGCGTGCGGCGCGTCGGTTCCGGGAAGCCGCCCCGCGCCCAGGAACGCGAGGAGGCAGAGCGCGCTCTTGCCCACCGCGGTGTCGCCGTACTTCGCCGACTCGCGGCGCCCCGTGCTCCACGACCCGTCGGGCGCCTGGATCTTCGCCAGATACGCGAGGCCCGCCTCGACCGCGCGCTCCGTTTCGACGCCGCCGCCGAAGCGGTCGAGGGCGGCCTCTTTTTCGGCGCCGAAGCGGTTGCGGAACAGTTCCGGAGCGACCGGCGCGGGCGCCGGCGCGGGTCCGACGCGCCGCGGCCGTTCGAGGGTCGCCGCCGGCGGGCCCGCGACGACCGCGTCCCCGC
>DASPNK010000454.1:0-4073 GCA_035626575.1 Planctomycetota bacterium
ACAGCCCTTCCTGCGCGCTCGCCGTCTCGAAGAGGCGATTCCAGTCAGGGCGTCGCTCGGCGGAACGGATCATGCACGAAACTTAAGCGACACTTTAGTTGTGTGCAACGAGAGAGGCCCCGGCGCGCCGGGCCACGACCCTCCAAACCCTGCCTGCGCACGGGTATGGAAAGCGTGGGAGCGCGTGCGACGCGGCCGTGAACCCGGCCCGAACGAGGCGTCCCGAAGCCGGACAACGCCCCCTGCGCCGCCGTGCGTCACCGCGTCGCCATGGTTTCCGAGCTCGACGCGGACACCAACGCTTCCGCCTCGGAGGCCGCCGACGCGCGCAGGTCGGGCATGTCGTCGCGCAGCAGCGTCCAGCCGCGGCGCAGCACGAGACCGAGCCACGCGCCCGCGACCTGCGACGTGAGGACGGCGGTCAACACCAGCGCGGTGAAGAACGCGCCGTTGATGAGCTGCGCTTCATACGCCACGCTCGCGAGCACGATGCCGGGGCCGCCGCGCGCGTTCGACGCGACGGCGAGGTTGACGATCTCCAGCCCGCGGAAGCCCGCGAGCCGCGACGCCAGGCCGATGGCCGAGAAGCAGAGGATCGACGACCCGAAGAGGAACGCGAGGAAGATCGCGGGCGAGAAGCCCTCGCCGAACTTGAGCTTCGCCCCGACCATCGCGAAGTAGATCGGGACGAAGACGCCCGTGCCCACCTTCTTGATGGCGTCGAGGGGTTCGGCGAAGCGGCTGCGCTGCGAGCCGCTGAAGCCGCCGACCAGGCCGAACCCCGCGAGGAACGCCGCGAACGCGGGCTCCACGCCGAAGTGCGCGGCGACCGCGGCGTACCCGACGAGGATCAGCGTGGCGTAGCCAGTCGGGGACGCTTCCTTGACGAGGTTCCAGCGGAAGTCGTGCAGCCGGCGGAGCACCGCCGGAGCGACGAAGAGCCCGCCCGCCATGAACCCGATCGTGACGAGGATGTGCTCGACGTCGCCTGCGGACAGCCCGGCGGCGCCGCCCGCGGCGGCGGTCGCCCCCAGCGCCGTCGCGACGGCGAGGACGCCCCACAGCGCGATGTCTTCGATCAGCGCGGCGCCGAGGATGAGGCCCGCGAACCGCGTGTGCAGGATCTTCAGGTCGTAGAAGATCCGCGAGATCACCGGGATCTACGTCACCGCGACGGCGATCGCGAGCACGAGGCGGATCGGCGCGCCTTCGCCGTTCGGCCCCGCCAACGCGTCGACCGGCAAGACCGCGCCCAACGCGAGCGCGAGGCAGAAGGGCAGCGGCGTTCCGACGGCGAGAATCCACGCGGTCGGTTTCCGGTTCTCCTTCGCGAGGATGCGCCGCGCCTCGCTGCCCGAGATGAACATCAGCAGCAGAAGGCCGAGCTGATTCAGGAATCCCAACGTCGCCCGCACGGCCTCGCCCGCGCCCGCCCCCGGCGCGCCGAGGACTTTTGCCGAAAGCTCCGGTGCGATCCGGCCGAGGACGAACGGCCCGATCACCACGCCGGCGAGGATCTCGCCGACGAGCTTCGGCTGCCGCAGTCGGGCGAAGATCTGGCCGAGAAGGTGCGCCGCGCCGACGACGACGGCGAGCGCGACCAGGACGGAGGCGACGTGTTCCTTAGGCATGCAGCGGCGTCCGGCGAGGATCGGTCGCCAACCCTATCCCACGCCCGGGCGTGATGAAGTGCGCCGCGCGCGCGCTTTCAGGACGACGACCCTGCGGTGCGCCGCGTTCGCCGTTTCAGTCCCCGCGATCAACCTGCAGGACCGTCCCGCTCACATCGTCGCGACCCGGTGAACGACGCGTCGCGCGATCGGAGCCCGGCTTGGACGACTCCCCGGCCTGGCCCCTCTTGTCCGATAGAAGCTTGTGTCCGTTAGCAGCGGACATATGATTCTGCCGGACATTCCGCCTCCTCCCGCCATTCACCGACTCGCCATGAAGGCCGCAATCGACCGAAACATCGCGCCCTATCTCGAGCACCTGAAGGCGATTCCGTTCATCGCCGAAGCCACCGCCGCAAGCGGACTCCGAGCCAAGTCCGCCGACCGATGGAGAACCACCCCGCTGACCCTCGTTACGACCACGGGGCGGCGATCGGTCGAGGCGTACATGTTCGGTTCGAATCTCGACTACCTCCGTGCGGAGGCTTTGGCGAAGCTCGCTCAAGAGAAGGAAGGGCGACTGCTTCTTCTTGCCGCGTACGTCACTCCGCCTATGGCCCGGTTTCTGGGCGACCGCGGCGTCAACTTCGTCGATCTGCACGGCAACTGCCGCATCGTGCTCGACGACACGCTGCATGCGGAGATCATCGGGAAGAGGCGAGTTGAGACGTCCGCAGACAAGGGGTGGCGCTCGGCGGGCTACTGGGCCCTGTTCACCTTGCTGGTCGAACCGACTCTCCTGCGGAAATCGGTTCGGAGCATTGCGGCCGCATCCGGCGCCGGGAAGTCCGCGGTGGCGGATGCGATCGCGCGGCTTCGCGCCGCCGACGCGCTCGCCGACGGGACCGAAGCCGACTTTCTGCCGGGCGCGCGCGCCCGTTGGGCGCAGACGTGGATCGAGGGCTACGCAAGCGCGATCCGCCCGGCGTCGGTGATCGGCCGCTTCCGAACGCCGGCTCGCGATCCCGCACGGCTCGAGGCCGACATCGCCGCCGTCTTCGGCGACGATATCCGCGCGTTCGGCGGCGCCGCCGGCGCCCACCGGCTCGGAGGACCGTACCGCTCGGGGCAGACCGTCCTTCACGTCAAGGAGTTCGACGACGAGCGCCGGCGCGTCCTTCGCGCGCTTCCCGCGCAGGACGGCGAGCTGACGGTGCTGCGAACGCCCTGCCCGACGGCTTACGCCGGCGAGGAGGGCGGGGCCGCCCATCCATTGCTCGTCTACGCGGAGATCTCCGCAACCGCCGGCCCGGCCGACGATCGCCTGCGGCAAGCGGGCCGGTACGTGCGGGAAAAGCACCTGCATTGGCTCTGACCGCCGACTCCTTCACTCCCGCCGAGCGCGCGACGATGCAGGAGCTCGTCGGCCTCTTCGGCGACGACGTCCTTCTCGTCGGCGGAGCCGCGCTTCGCGCGCACTTCGGTTTGAACTGGAGGACCACCGACGACGTCGACGTCTATGTCGCCGTCCGCGGCGCGGAAGCCGAGCGACGCCTTACCGCCGCCGGGTGGACGGTCGCAACCGACCGCGAACTTGGCCATCGTTGGCGCAGCCGCGCGGGATGCACGGTCGACGTCGTTCCGGCCGGAAGCCCGCCGGGCGTCCGAGAAAGTCAGATCGCGCGCGAAGGCGGCCCCGCGCTCAACGTCGTCGGGAGCCGCGCCGCCTTTCGAGACCGCCGCCGGCTCTCGCTCGGCGACGGGGGCGAAATGGGCGTCGCGGGGGCCGCAGGTCTGTTCGTTCTGAAAACCTCGGCCTACCTGGATGCGCCCGGCGTTCGGCCGCACGACCTGCAAGACATCGCATGGCTCCTGCACCATCACGCAGACGACGGCGACCGGCGCTTCGAAGACGACGTCCTGACGAGCGGCCTCCCCTACGAGTCCGCCGGCGCCTACCTGCTCGGCCGAGACGTCGCCGCGCTCATCGACGACGTCGAACGCGCCAGGATCCTCGCATGGCTCGCGTTCGTCGAAGAGCCGGGTCGGCAACGCCTGTCGATCATGGGCCGGAGGGCGCCCGGCACGCAACTGCACGACGACGCTGCGGCATGGGCGGGGGCGCGCCTCGCCGCGTTCCGGTTGGGCTTTTCTCCCGGCGACTGAGTTCGCGGCCGCCGCGGCGGGCGCAACCGCGACGCTCGGCTGGGCGCGAAACCGAACGCGGCGGCGCGACGCTGCGCGGATCACGCACGCGCTCAAGAAAACGATTCATTCCCGTCCTGCTGACGGGAACTCGAAGGACAAGCCGCTCCGACCCGCCCGCTCGCGGGAATCGCCCTCAGTCGCCGAACCTGAGAACGAAGGTCCCCGATTCGCGGACGGCGAACCGGACGGGCGGCCTGAAACAACATCCGCCGTTCCAGTTCGACGCCGCGTAACGCCCGGCAGGCAGCCCGCGCA
>DASPNK010000455.1:0-3069 GCA_035626575.1 Planctomycetota bacterium
GCCCCGTCGCGGGGCGCGCTCGGCGACGGCGTCGTCCTCGGTCCGCGCGTCGCGCCGGCGCTGATCGGGCTGGGGTTGCTCGAGGCGATCCCGGAGTCCGTTCTCGCACGGCGCGCCGACCCCGACGACCGCGACGGCGACGGGATCTCCGGTCGGGTTCACTGGCTCGGCGACGGCGCGGAGCGACGGGCCGGGCGGTTCGGATGGAAAGCGACTCAGCCGACGGTCGAGTTACAGACGGCGGCGGCGTTCGTGCACGACATGGGCGTGACGTCGCCGCGATTTCCTTTGGAGCCTCCGGGAGACGGCGGCGATCCGGTCTCTCCCCGGAACGCGACATCGGGGGAGGCGACGCCGGAGATCGACGCGGGCAAGCTCGACCGCGTCGTTTTCTACACCCGGATGCTGGCGGTTCCGGCGGCGCGCGACGCGGCGGTCCCCGAAGTGCGGCGCGGCGCGGCGCGCTTCGAGTCGTTCGGGTGCGCGGCGTGCCATACGCCGAGCGTCGAGACGGGCGACGACGCGATCCACCCGGCGTACCGCCGCGTCCGCATCCGGCCCTACACGGATCTGCTGCTGCACGACCTCGGTCCGGACCTCGCCGACGAGAAGACGGACGGGGACGCGCGGCCGTCGGAATGGCGGACGCCCCCGCTGTGGGGCGTCGGGCTGACGTCGACCGTCTCCGGACACACGCGCTTTCTTCACGACGGCCGCGCCCGCAACCTCGCCGAGGCCGTGCTGTGGCACGGCGGCGAGGCCGAGGCGGCGCGGGAGCGTTTCCGCCGCGCGGAGAAGTCCGACCGCGCCGCGCTTCTCAGGTTCCTCGAGTCCCTCTGACCGCCGTCGCGCGGCGTCAGCGCGGCCGCGCTTCCGGCGGTCGGACGTCGACGACGATCTCGACGGTGCGCGAGGCGCCCGCGCGGTAGATCTCGAGCGTCACCTTCCTGCCGACGCCCGCCAGGTACAGGTACTTCTGGAAGTCGACCGGCGTCTGCACCGCCGCTCCGTCGAACGCCACGAGGAAGTCGTCGGGCTTGACGCCGGCGGCGGCGGCGGGGCTCGGCGTGAAGACGTTCTCGATGAGGATGCCGTGGCGCGGCTTGTCCATGGCGTTGAAAGCTTCCGGTCCCCGCACCGCGGCGATCTCGGCGCGGCTCATCACCGAGAAGCCGAGCCACGGCGAGCGCACGCTCTGCGCCACGCTCAGGTTCCGGTAGAGGCCCGCGAGGATTTTCGAGGGCAGCGCGAACTCGACCCCGTAGCGCGGCTCCAGCGATTCGCCTCCCGGCGCCGGCGCGCGGGGCGACAGCATGCCGACGACCTCGCCTCGGAGATTCAGCAGCGGACCGCCGTAAGCCTGCGGCGGCGCCGTCATCGCGCAGGAGATGAAGAACGAGCTGAGAAGCTCCTGGTAGCAGTCGCGCGTCGGGCGGGCGACGAACGTCCCGACGCCGAAGAACTTCTCGGGCCCGACGGGATCGCCCGCGGCGAGCGCGAACTGGCCGCGCCGCAGGGCGTCGCTGTCGCCGAAGCGCGCGGCGGGAAGCGGCGCGTCGCGGCCGGCGGGGAAGACGCGGGCCCGAAGCACGGCGAGATTCACCGTGGGCTCGGCGCCGAGGACTTCGACGAGCACGCGCGAGCGGTCCTGCAGCTCGACGTCGACCAGATCGACGAAGGTCCCGTCCTTCTTCTGCAGGAAGTGCAGGCAGGTGAGTACGTCGCCCGACGGCGAGACGATGATGCCGGAGGCCGCGTTGGCGAGGCGGTAGCCGGGGTAGTCGTCGTTGAAGTTGGATCCGCCCCAGCCGCGAAGCTCCTCGTTCTCGTTCGCCGGCGCGGTCAGCTCGGGCGCGGCGCCGCGAAGGTAGGCGCGGACGGTCACCACCGAGGGCATGACTCCGTCGGCGACGGCGACGAGCGCGTCTTCGACGTCGAGCGCGGCGCGGAGCGTCGCGTCGGCGGGCCGGGACGCGGGGCGCGCGTCGGCGCAGGGCGGCGCCGCCGGCGGCTCCTGGGCGAAAGTGACCGCGGCGACGACTGCGAATACGAGGGGCGACTTGCAGGACATGGAATGGCCTTTCGCCGCGTGGCGGCGCGCCATCGTGAGAAGGGCGGCGAAGGGGCGTGCGGAGCGCCCATGAACCGCGCGTGAAGACGACGTCCGACCGGCCGCGCGCGTCGACGGCGGTCGCAATCCAACCTTGAACGGGTCTACGCGAGGGTTTCGACGCGCGCTTACGCGGAGCGGCGACCGTGCTCTCGTCGCGTCCGGGCGCGCGCCCGGACCTGTCTCCTCCGTGTCGAGAAGGAAAACCCATGTCCCGTAAGTTCCTCTGCGTCGTCGGAGCGCTGTGCGCTCTCGCCGGCGGCCTCTCCGCTCAACTCGTCGGGCCGAGCACGTCGTCGCCCTGCTACGTGGTCCCGTCCGCCGGCCTTCCGCCCGGCGCCGTCGAGACCGTCGCGCTCCTCACCGTCGGCGATTCGATCGGCGGCTACCGCCTCGTCGGCATCCCCGACGGCATGGGCGGCTTCTTCGCGCCGGACGGCGCGGCCACCGTGCTGGTCAACCATGAGTTGAGCGGCAACGCCGGCATCGTGCGTCCGCACGGCTCGAAGGGCGCGTTCGTGTCGCGTTGGACCATCGACCCGGTCACGAAGGCGGTGGTCAGCGGCCGCGACCACAACACTTCGTCGTCCACCGTCCATCCGTACGACCGTACCACGAACGTCTGGACGACCGGCACGTTCCAGTGGGAGCGCTTCTGCTCGGCCGACCTCGCCCCGCCGACCGCGTTCTTCCACTACGGTCTCGGCACGACCGCGCGCATCTTCCTGAACGGGGAAGAGACCGGTCCCAATCCGCGCGACGGCTACGCGTGGGCGCACGTCGTCTCCGGCCCCGGCTTCAACCACAGCTGGGAGTTGCCGCACATGGGGCAGTGCGCGTTCGAGAACGTGGTGGCGTCGCCCTTTCCGCAGAACAAGACGATCGTCGCGCTGTGCGACGACTCCGACGCGCAGACGAACCCGGCGCTGACGAACAGCCCTTCGGAGCTCTACTTCTAC
>DASPNK010000456.1:0-30660 GCA_035626575.1 Planctomycetota bacterium
ACCAGCGCGGCCGCGGCGGCCCACCACACGGAGTCTCCGCCCGGCGTCTGCCAGAAGAGGCCTCCGCCCGGGCTCGGGTCGGGCGTCCCGAACCCGAGGTGCCCGAACTCGGCGAGCGTCCGCTCGAAGCGCAGCCACGCGAGGCCGGCGTTCTCCGGCAGGTGCCGGAGCAGCGCCATCGGTTCGGAGACGAGCAGGTGTTGCTCCTTCCGCACGAGCTTCCACGGCGCGAAGACGCTCGCCGCCGCCGCGATCGCGAAGAGGCCCGCTGGCGACCGATCGGGAACGGCGCGCGCCGCGGCGACGAGTGCGACCAGCAGGAAGACGATCGCGCCTTCGTCCTTCGTCACGGCCGCGCCCAGGGCGGCGCCCATCGCGATCCAGGGGCGCGAGCGGCCGCGCGCGTCCGGCGCGAGCGCGCCGCAGGCCGCGACGAAGAAGCTCGCGAGCGCAGCGTCGGCGTAGCCCGACGACGCATGCCGCGCGAAAAGCTGGATCAATCCGACGAGCAGCGCGCCGAAGAACGCGCCGAGGAGGTTCCCGCGGCGCGCCGTCGCGTCGAACCCGGCGAGGAGCCCGAGGAGGCAGAGGAGAAACGGCGCGAGGCGGTGGGGGCGCGTATCGACGGCGTCGAACGGAGCGCTCAGCAGCGCGTTGAGGAGCGGCAGCCCGCGCACGTACTCGGGGTGGTAATGGACGCGGACTTCGCCCGGCTTCAGGACGGCGTGGAGGCGCGGCGGCGCTTCGTCCATCGCGATCGCCGTCGCGGGCGTCCAGATGTACAGCGCGTCGTGGGCGTAGACCGCCGTGCGCATCGCGTCCGACAGCGGCGCCGCGAGGCCGATCGCCGCGGCGACGAGCGGCGCGAGCTCGGCGAGCGCGCGCCGTCCGCCCGTCGGGGCGGAGGGCGACGGCGTCGTCGGAGCTTCCGCGCGCGCCTTGACGGCGCGCGCGGCGATCCACGCGAGGATCGACGCGCCGATCACGGCGGGCCAGGCGAACCGCCCGGGGATCTTCAGGCACACCAGCGCGTGCGTCGCGCCGAGCATCCAGCCGATCACGGCGAGCGCGCGCGTGCCGCATCGCGCGAGCCAGGGGGACCAGGCCGCGTCGCTCACGGCGTCTCCCGGAGGCGCCACAGCGAGCCGACGCCGTTGTGGAAGATGCGGCGCGCGGTCGGCGGCGCGGTCGCGGGCCGCAGTTGGAGTACGTAAGTGTCCGGGGCCGACGGCGCGAGGGCGAACGGATCCTGGTCTTCCGCCGCGACGAGCACCTTCCGCGGCGCGATCCTTACCGCGATCTGCTGGCTGGTGTGGCCGGGCAAGCCGCCGTGGAGCGGTCCGGCGAGGACGATCGACGCCGACGCCGGCGTCGACGCGCGGATCGCGCGCGCCATCGCGGCGACGCCTTCGACCGACGCGGCGTCGGTCGCGGCGTCGGCGCCCGGCCATCGCAGCGGGTCGGGGATCAGGGGGAACGGGCCGCCGAGAGGCGCCCGCACGCCGTAGGGGCCGGGCGTCGACAGCGAAGGCAACATGCGAAGCCGCCACACGCCGTCGCCGACGGCGAGACCTCCGGCCCCGACGTGACGCGACGGATCGACCCGCTCGACGCCGCGGTCGAACGCGAGCGCGATGGCGGCGAGCGCGACGATCGCGAGGCCCGCGCGACGGGGAAGGCGGCGACGATGCTCCAGGCGGGGCAGCGCGAGAAGGGCGGCGAGGACGACCGCGACGGCGAACGCGGTGAGCGCGTGCGCCGACCACGCGAGCGCCTCGAGGTGCGGGACGACGGACGCCGTCGGGCCGCGTCCCCGGACGACGCCGCAGCGGTAAACGTCCATCTTCCAGCCGCCGGGCTCCGACGTGTCGACGAGGATCGGTTGAATGCAGAGGCCGTCGGCGGGAAACCGCTGCCACGGCGCGAGCACCCTGGCGACGCCCGACGCTTCGACGGTCCCCACGGCGACCGGAGTCGCCTTCTCCGCGAGCGAATCCGCCGCGACGGTGGTGATCGCGGCCTTCGAGACGACGGCGTGCGGACCCGTGGGCGGCCCGACGAAGACGAGCAGCCGGCGCCCCGGCGGCGCGTCGGCGATCTCGATCTCGAGGCCTTCTTCCGTCGCGCGGTAGGTCGCGTCGCGCGCTTCGCGGCACCCCGCGAAGAGCGGAATCGCGACGGCGAAGAGAACCTTCGCGAGGCGTCGACGCCGCGCCGCGGCGGGGTCTCGAAGCTGGTGGCGCGTCATCGTCCGCTGCTAAAACGCCGCGACCCTACCCCGTGGTGTAATCGGTAACACAGCAGGTTTTGGTCCTGTTATTCCAGGTTCGAGTCCTGGCGGGGTAATCGCTATTAAATTCCGCCGCGCTCGCGCGGCGGCGGTTTTCTGAGGCGCGCCGCTCGCGGCGCGCTCGATCTTCGACTCCGCGCCGCTCGCGGCTTGGTTGTTGAACGACTCCGCGCCGCTCGCGGCTTGGCGACACCTTGACTTCGCGCCGCTTGCGGCTTGGCGGTTGCATGAAGCCGCCGGCGCGGCGGGGACGGCGGCGGTTTAGCAGAAGGGGCGTCGGCGCACGCGCGGGGCGCCGGAACGCGACGGGGTGCGGCGCTCGGTGCGTCGCACTTCGAGGAGCGAGGGAGCGCAGGACCGTCGCACGCGAAGCGCGCGGCGGCACTGCTTCGCTGCGGTCGTCGGCGAACGTCCCTGCGCGGTGAAGGTCGGCGATGCGGGGCCGTCGCGTCGCTGCGCGCCGCGCGCGGGCCTCCGCGGTCCTCGCGGGGCCGGGAGGCGGGCGTTGAAAGGCGGGGCGGGCGGGCCTATCTTGGCCGCCCGTCGCGACCACCCGCGCGACGACGGCGACGCGACGCGTCGTCGGACGAGGGTGACCACTGCCCTGTGGTGTAATTGGTAACACGGCAGGTTCTGGCCCTGCTATTTCAGGTTCGAGTCCTGACGGGGCAATCGCTTCGATCCGCGTCGAGCGCGGATCCCGTCTCGCCGTCGGCGCCTTTTCCGTCGACACGGAGTTCCCGGTGCCGAAGCGCGTCGACGTCCTCATCCTCGCCGCCGGCGAAGGCAAGCGGATGAAGAGCCCGACGCCCAAGGTCCTCGTCGACCTGCTCGGGCGTCCGCTGGTCGGCCACGTGATCGAAGCGGCGCGCACGCTCGCGCCGCGGCGCCTGGTGGTCGTCGCCGGGAAGCGGCTCCCCGAAGTGAAGGCGGCGTTCGCCGGACAGCGCGACGTCGCGTTCGCGCTGCAGCCGCATCCGAAGGGCACCGCCGACGCGGTGGCTCACGGCCTCGACGTCCTCCCCAAAGCGGCCGGCGACGTCGTGGTCCTGTGCGGCGACGTGCCGTTGCTCACGGCGGAGACGCTGAAGGCGCTGCTGACCGCCCATCGTCGCGCACGAGCCGGCGTGACGGCGCTCGTGGCCGTGGTCGAAGATCCGACCGGGCTCGGGCGCATCGTCCGCGACGCGAAGGGCGGCTTCGTCCGCATCGTTGAGGAGAAGGACGCCGACGTCGAGACGCGGCGGATCCGCGAGATCAACGCCGGGGTGTACGTGTTCGACGCGAAGCGTCTCCGTGCGCACCTGAAGAAGGTCCGCCCGAACAACGTGCAGGGGGAGCTTTACCTCACCGACGTGCTTGAGATCGAGCGGTCGTCCGGAGGGAAGGTGGCGCTCGCCGTCGCTTCCGATCCCGCCGAGGTGTCGGGGGTCAACCGCCCGTCGGAGCTGGAGAGGGCCCAGGCCCTGCTTCACGAGCGGTTCATCCGCGCGCACCAGGAGCGCGGCGTGCGCTTCAAGGCGCCCCATTTGACCTACTTGGAAGCCGGGGTGGAGCTGGGCGAAGGGACCGTCGTCGAGCCTTTTGTGGTCCTCAGGGCGGGCGTTAGCATCGCCGCTCGCTGCCGGGTCGGCCCCTTCGCGCACGTGCGTCCCGGGACGCGGCTCGAACAGGGGGTCGACGTCGGCGCCTTCGTCGAGGTCAAGGCTTCGCGCCTCGGCCCCGGCGCGGCGGCGCGGCACCTGGCCTTCCTCGGAGACGCCGACGTCGGCGCGGGCGCCAACATCGGCGCCGGCGTCGTCACGGCGAACTTCGACGGACGGCGCAAGCACCGCACGCGGATCGGAGCCGACGCTTTCGTCGGGTCCGGGACGGTGCTGGTGGCTCCGGTGTCGGTGGGCGACGGCGCGACGACGGGCGCGGGCGCGGTGGTCACCCGCGGTCGCGACGTCCCGCCCGGCGCCGTCGTCGTCGGCGTGCCCGCGCGACCGTTGGCGCGTCGGGCGGGCGAACCGGTCGGCGAAGAACGAACGCCGGCTTCGGCGGACGGGCGGCGTCGCGTTCGACGCGCGGCCCGGCGCTGAGGTCGCAGGGTCCGCGGCGACGCGGACGGAACGGGATTCGAGAGAGTCATGCAGATCACGCCTCTGAAGACCGAGCCGCGCAGCCGGCTCGGCAGCGCCGAATCGCGGCGCACGCGCAACCAAGGCCGCCTTCCCGCCGTGGTGTACGGCCTCGAGGGCGCCCCGCACGCCTGCTCGGTCGACGCGCGCGCGTTCGAGGAGCACCTCCACGCCGGCCATCGCGCGTTCCAGCTCGACGTCGACGGCAAGGCGCAGTCGGCGTTGCTGCAGGACGTACAGTACGACGCGCTCGGCGAGCACATCGTCCACCTCGACTTCAAGCGCATCGACCTGAACCGGAAGATCCGCGTCAAGGTTCCGCTCACGTTCGTCGGCCAGCCGGAGGCGTCTTCGGGCGCGGTGGTCGACCACGTGTCGGAGGACATCGAGGTCGAGTGCCTCCCCGCCGAGATCCCGGCGCACGTCGAGGTGCCGATCGCGGCGCTCACCGTCGGGCATCACATCGAGGCCAAAGACGTCGCGCTGCCGAAGAACGTCGTCCTGGTCGGCGATCCGCACCGCACCCTCGTCTCCTATCACTTCAAGTCCGTCGAGCAGGCGGCGGCCGCGACCGAGGTCGCCGCGACGCCCGCTCAACCGGAAATGACCAAGGAGAAGAAGGACGCGGCGCCCGCGGCCGACGCGAAGGGCGGCGACAAGAAAGACAAGAAGTGACGGTCTGACCCGTGGCGTCGCCTCGCTGGGTGGTCGGAATCGGGAATCCCGGTCCGGACTACGCCGCGACGCGGCACAACGCGGGCTTCATGATCGTCGACGCGCTCGCGGCCCGGCTCGGCGCCGCGTGGCGTCCGGACGGTGCGGGCGGGTCGGTCGCGACGGGGCGTCGCGGCGACGCGCCCTTCACCCTCGCGAGGCCGGGCACGTTCGTGAACCGCACGGGTCTGGCGGTCGCGCGTCTGCGTGACGTCGCGGGACCGGCCTTCGACCCGTCGCGGCTTCTCGTCCTCGTGGACGACATGGCGCTCCCGCTCGGGCGGCTTCGGCTGCGCGCCGCGGGGAGCGACGGCGGCCACAACGGTCTTCGCTCGGTGATCGCCGAGCTCGAGACCGACGCATTCCCCCGCCTTCGGGCGGGGATCGGCGGCGTCCCCGCCGCGGCGTGGCGCGAGCATGTGCTCGCGCCGTTCGACGCGGAGGAGACGGCGCTCATGGAACGGGTCGTCGCCAAGGCGGCGGAGATCGCGGAAGGCTTCCTCGACGGAAGGCCGCTCGCGGAACTGCAGGCCGAGGCGAACCGCGCCTTTCCCCGGAAACCCGTTCCGGGGACCGGCGGTCCCGGTGATCGCGGCGAGCGCCGCGACGGGCCGCCCGACCGCGGGGCGCGGGGGGAGTCATCCCTCGCGGGAGAGCTTCAGTGAAGTACGAAGGCATGTTCCTGCTGGACAACAGCAAGGTGAAGGCGGACGCCGCCGAGTGCTGCGGGGTGGTCTCCGACCTCCTCAAGAAGCACGGCGCGAACGTCGTGAAGATCGAGCGTTGGGACGAGCGGAAGCTGGCTTACGAGATCCGCGGGCAGAAGCGCGCCACCTACGTGCTGGCGCACTTCGAGATGGCGCCGGAGAAGCCGGCCGAGCTGCGCGGCGACGTGAACCTGAGCGAGAGCTTCCTTCGCGCGCTGGTGTTGAACGTCGGCGAGGACTTCCCCCCCTTCGTGACCGCCGCCGAATATGAGGCGATGCGGCCCAAGAAGGAGGAGGAGCCGCAGGACGACGGCGGCGACCGCCGCCGGCGCCGCCGCGACGACGACGGGATGGAAGACTTCAACGCCTGATCGAGAAGGAAGGAGCCGAACATGCGCGGCATGTCTCAAGCGAAGCTCAAGGCCAAGGAAAAGAAGAAGCGTCTCAAGAAGCTCACCGAGCGCGGCGTCTGCCGCTTCACTCGCGGGCTGAAGGACCCGGCGGAGATCAAGAAGTCGCTCCAGCAGCTCGACTACAAGAACGTCGACCTGCTCGCGCGCTTCCTCACGCCGCAGGGCAAGCTCTTCTCGCGCAAGCGGTCCGGCAACAGCCAGCCGGCCCAGCAGCGCCTGAAGGTCGCCGTGAAGTACGCCCGCCAGCTCGCGCTCATCCCCTACGTGGGATGAGACGCGCCGGTCGTCGCGGCGCGGCCGCGCGACCCCCATCGACCCGAAACGACCCCGAAAACAAGGACGGCCCGCCGGAGCGGGCCGACACACCATGGACGTCATCCTCATCCGCGACGTCGACAAGCTCGGCAAGCGCGGCGCCCGCGTGGCGGTGAAGCCCGGTTTCGCGCGGAACTTCCTCCTTCCGTTCGGCCACGCCGTGTTGCCGACCGCCGACAACATCCGGCGCACCGAGTCGCAGAAGAAGAAGTGGCTCGCCGAAGACGCCAAGCTCGTCGAAGCCGCGCGCGGCCTCGCCGACATGCTCAAGGACGTGACTCTCTCCTTCCTGGAGAAGGCGTCCGACGAAGGTCGCCTCTACGGCTCGGTCAACGACAAGCTCGTCGCGGCGAAGCTCGCCGAGAAGGGCTACAAGATCGATCCGCGCACCGTGCGCCTCGACGCCCCGATCCGCGAGATCGGCGACTACCAGGTGCGCCTCCGGTTCCACTCCGACGTGGAGCTGCGCATGCCCGTCCGCGTCCGCGCGGAGGGCTTCGAGAACTGGGAGCCCGGCATGCCGATGCAGCGCCAGGCCCAGGTCGACGCTCCGAAGGCCTGACCGATCCGTCCGGCCGCGGCGCGCGTCGCCGCGGCCCGCGGCCGCCCGACGTTCCCACCGCAGGAGGCGCTCGCGTGCACGACCCGGTCGACGGCGGCGTCAAGCCGCCTTACGACCCCGAGGCCGAGATGTGCGCCCTCGGGTCGGTCCTCCTGGACAACGCCGTCCTCGACGACCTCGTCCGCTACGTCGGCGCGGACGACTTCTATCACCGCGCGAACCAGCTGATCTTCGAGGCGATCAAAGCCCTCGGGGAGCAGGTGGACGTGGTCACCCTCAACGCCGAGCTGTCGCGGCGGGGCGTGCTCGACCAGGTGGGCGGCAAGAAGTACCTCGCCGACCTGATGGAGGCGGTCCCCTCCGCGCACAACGTCTCGGCCTACGCGAAGCTCGTCCGCGACTGCGCGGTCCGCCGGCGGCTTCTCCGGGCGTCCGAGGAGATCCGCGGTCGCGCGCTCCACGGGGGAAAGACGCAGGACCTCCTCGACTTCGCCGAGCAGGCGGTTTTCGACATCGCCCACGAAGGGTCGCGCTCGGGCACGGTGCGCGTCGGCGACGTGCTGATCGACGTCTTCAAGCAGCTCGACGCGCTCGTCGGCACGCAGGGCGGCATCACCGGCGTCGATACCGGCTTCTTCCAGCTGAACGAGATCACCGCCGGTTTCCAGCCCGGCGACCTGATCGTGATCGCCGCGCGCCCGTCGATGGGGAAGACCACCTTCACCCTGAACTGCGCGCTCAACGCCGCGAAGCTCCAGGGCCGGACCGTCCTCTTCTTCAGCCTCGAAATGGCGGCCGAGCAGATCGTCACCAACCTGCTCTGCTGCGAGGCGCAGGTGGACGCCTCCCGCGTGCGCCGCGGGCAGATGACCCACCACGACTACGGCAAGTGGAACGAGGCCGCCGGCAAGCTGCACGAGCTGCGCTTTTTCGTCGACGCGACGCCGGGCATTTCTCCGGTCGCCATCCGCACCAAGGCGCGCCGGCTGCTGGCGCGCGAGAAGGCCCTCGACCTCGTGGTGGTCGACTACCTCCAGCTCATGTCGGGCGGCGACGCCGAGTCCCGGCAGCAGGAGATCGCCGCGATTTCCCGCTCGCTGAAAGAGCTGGCGCGCGACCTCCGCTGCCCCGTGATCGCGCTTTCGCAGCTCAACCGCGCGCTCGAGTCCCGCAAGGACCACCGGCCGATGATGTCCGACCTGCGCGAGTCGGGCGCCATCGAGCAGGACGCCGACCTCATCCTCTTCCTGCACCGCGAGGACTACTATTCCGGCGAAGCGGTCCCCGGCGATTTCGCCAGGGTGATGGAGATCATCGTGGCGAAGCAGCGCAACGGGCGCACCGGCAAGGTCGAGCTGAACTTTCTGCCGCATCAGTTCCGCTTCGAGAACAAGTCCGAGGGCTACGCATGATCGGGTTCCGCGTCCCCCTCGCGGCCTGCGCGCTCGTCCTTCTCGCCGTCGCTCCCGCGGCGGCGCAGGATCAGGACGAGGGGCGGACGGTCGTCGCGATCGAGTTCGTCGAGCTGCGGCGCCTGTCGCCGGAGGCGGTGAAGGCGCAGATGGCGCTGAAGGAGGGCCGGCCCTTCTCCCGCGAGCTGCTGCAGCGCGACATCAAGACGCTGGTCGCGAACGACATCTTCTTCAACGTCCGCGAGGCGACCGTGCGCCCCGACCCTTCGGGCCAGGGCGTGATCGTGCGCATCAACGGCGAGGAGAACGAGCGCGTCCTCGACGTGATGTTCTTCGGCATGATCGACGCCGATCGCGAGGATCTCGCGCCGCTGGTGAAGACCCGCGCGGGAGGGCTCGCCGACGCGTTCACGCTCGAGATCGACCGGCGGGACATCGTCGACTGGTACCGGAAGAAAGGCTTCCACTACGTACAGGTGGAGGTGGTGCGGAGCCGGCTGGAAGGCGTCGAAGACGGGGTGGTGATCGTCTTCCGCATCACCGAGGGGCCCGAGGTCGAGATCGAGGAGGTGATCTTCGAGGGGAACCATTCCTTCTCGAAGGGCAAGCTCCTGAAGGCGATGAAGGAGACGTCCGAGGACGGCTTCCTCCGCGACGCCACGTTCGTGCTCGAAGAAGTCCAGCGCGACGTCGTCGCGCTCAACCGCTTCTACCAGGGCGAGGGCTATCTCGACGCCCGCGCGACGTTAATGGGCTTCGAGCCCACGCCGGACTTCGAAGACGTCACGGTGCGCATCCGCATCGAAGAGGGCCGCAGGTACTTCGTGCGCGGCGTGCGCATCGAAGGCGTGACGCTGCTCGACGTCGCCGCGCTGCACGCCGAATTGGAGACCCTCCCCGGCGCGCCCTACCGGCCGGCGGGAGAAACGGCCAAGGACGTCCGTCGCATCCTCGACCGCTACCAGGAGCTCGCCTACCTCAACGCCGACGTCCGCGACGCCGCGACGGTCGACCTCGAGTCCAACCTCGTCGACGTCGTCATCCGCGTCGTCGAAGGGGAGAAGATCTACGTCGGCGAGATCCGCATCCGGAACAACCTCGAGACCCGCGACAACGTCATCCGCCGCGAAATCGAGCTGTTCACCGGCGAACCGCTCAACCAGAAGAAGCTCGACAAGGCGCGCCGCCGCATCCAGGCCCTCGGTTACTGGGAGCAGTCGCCTCGGGGTTCGGTCGTCGAAGATCCGGTCATCCCGACGGCGTCGTTCGACGTCTATCGCGAGGCCTACGTCACGCTCCGCGACACCAACCGCGAGAACGTGAAGGACGTTGTCGTGGACGTCGTCGAGCGCGACACGGGGAGCATCCGCTTCGCGGTCGGCATCGGCTCCAACGACGGGCTCATCGGCGACGTCACCTATCAGAAGAACAACTTCGACCCGTTCGACCTGCCCGAGGGCTTCGGCGACATCCTCGACGCCTTCACCGGAGGCGGCGACACGCTGATCCTTTCGGCGGCGCCGGGCTCGCGCTACTCGCGCTTCGGCGCGACCTACGTCAACCCGCGCGTGGGCGACGGCCCGTACTCGTTCCGGCAGGACCTGTACAAGTCGTTCTACCGGCGCGAAGAGTGGCGCGAAGACCGACTCGGCGGCCGCACGTCGGTGGGCCGTCGGCTCGGCGAGGACATGAGCGCCGGGATCAGCCTCCGCAACGAAGTGGTCGACGTGCGGCGCATCTCGACGAACGCGCCGCAGATCGTCTTCGACTTCGAAGGCGAGAACCTGGTCTCCGCCTTGCAGCTCGACTGGCGCCTCGCGCAGCTCGACGACTTTCTCGACCCCACCGACGGCTTCGTGGTCACCGCGGCCATCGAGCACGCGGGCCTCTGGGGCGACATCCATTTCAACCAGGTGCTGGTCGAAGGCGAGTACTACATTCCGCTCGGCGAAGACGAAGAGGAGCGCGCGCACGTGCTGCGCCTCGACGCCCGCGCCGGCTGGATGAACGAATACGGCGATTCGCACGACGTGCCGGTCTACGAGCGGTTCTTCCTCGGCGGGCACGGCTCGCTGCGCGGCTTCCGCTTCCGCGGCGCCGGCCCGCACGAGAACGGCACGCCGACCGGCGGCAAGGCGCTGTGGACCGCCGGCGCCGAATACGCGTATCCGATCTTCGGCGACGGCACGCCGGGGTCGCCGAACCTGCGCGGCGTGTTCTTCGTCGACACCGGATCGCTCGCGTCCTCGTGGAGCGACTCCGACATCGGCGACGTCCGCGTGTCGGTTGGGTTCGGTTTCCGCGTCGTGGTACCGTTCCTCGGTCCGCGTCCGATCGCCATCGATTTCGGGTTCCCGCTGAGGAAGTCCGACGGCGACGAAGAGCGGTTGCTGTCCTTCAGCTTCGGTTCGAACTTCTGACCGTCGACCCGGCCGGCGGGCCGGAGCGCGCCGCGCGCCGTAGCGCGCGGGGCCCCGACCCCGCGACCTGCGCCGCGGACCCTCCGCAGTCAAAGGAACGCCATGCGTCGCACCTTCCTCGCTTCGTTCGTCGCCCTCTTCCTGTGCGGAGCCGCCTCCGCTCAGGCGCCGGTTCCGCCCTTCGCCGTCGTCGACTTCGGCAAGGCGATCCTCGAGTACAAGAAGCACGCGGAGATGAACTCCAAGCTCGAGCAGGAGCTGGAGGCGGTCAAGGCGAGCGTGCACCGCGAGCGGCAACGCATCGCGGCGCTGAAGGAAGGCCTCGACCTGTTCATCGAGGGGTCGCGCGAGCGTCTCGACCAGGAGAAGAAGATCCGCCTCGCCGAGATCGAGGTCGATCTCAACACCAAGCTCGCCGCCTACGAGATCCAGGGCCGTATCGCCGAGAACCTGAAGAAGGTCTACGGCGACGTCGCGGACACGGCGAAGAAGATCGCCGAGGAGCGCGGCATCAAGCTGGTCATCTCCTACAACGGGAACCCGATCACGGCGAAGACGGAAGAGGGCGTGAAGAACGCCATCATCACCCGCGCCGTGCTGTACGCCGACCCCTCGATCGATCTGACCGCCGAGGTGGTGGCGCGCCTCAACAAGTGATCCCGTGATCACCACCGTCCGCGAGCTGGCGGCGTTGGTCGGCGGCCGCGTGGTCGGGAACGCCGACGCCGTCGTCGTCGGGTTCGCCGGCATCGAGACCGCCGGGCCGGGCCAGATCACGTTCGTCGCGCAGGAGAAGTGGCGCGCGGCTCTCAAGACGACCGCCGCCGCCTGCGTGGTCGTGCAGGAGGAGGACCCCGCCTGCGCCGCGGCGCAGATCGTGGTCGCCGACGCGAACCTCGCCTTCGCGCGCCTCGTGGCGACGGTGTCGCACCGCCGCGCCCTCGGCGCCGGCGGCGTCGACCGCGCCGCCCACGTGCATCCCGACGCGAAGGTCGATCCCACGGCCGCCGTCCGGCCCGGGGCGGTCGTCGCGGCCCGCGCCGTCGTCGGGCCGCGCACCGTCGTGGGGGCGAACGCGTACGTCGGCGAAGGCGCCGTGGTCGGCGCCGACTGCCTGCTGCACGCGGGCTGCGCGGTGCTCGACGACGTGAAGGTCGGCGACCGCTGCATCCTGCACGCGGGCGCCGTCGTCGGCTCCGACGGCTTCGGCTTCGCGACCGACGCGCGCGGCGTGCATCACAAGATCCCCCAGGTGGGCACCGTGGTCGTCGAAGACGACGTCGAGATCGGCGCCAACGCCTGCGTCGACCGCGCGCGCTTCGACGAGACCCGCGTCGGCCGCGGGACGAAGATCGACAACCTCGTGCAGATCGGCCACAACGTCGCGATCGGGTCGAACTGCCTCCTGGTCGCGCACTCCGGCGTCGCGGGCTCGACGGTCCTCGGGCGCAACGTCGTCCTCGGGGCGATGACCGGCGTGACCGGCCACGTGAAGCTCGGGGACGGCGCGCAGGTCGCCGCCATGAGCGGCGTGAGCAAGGATCTCGACGGCGGGCAGGGCTACCTCGGCGTGCCGGCGAAGCCGTACCGCGAGGGTCTGAAAGTGCGCGCGCTCACGCAGCAGCTCCCCGAGCTGAACGAACGCCTGAAGCAGGCGCTCGACCGCATCGCCCGGCTCGAAGCGAAGCTCGCCGCCGCGGAGGGCGCGCCTTCGTGAGGAATCAGCGCACCCTCGCGCGCCCGGTGACCCTGCGCGGCGTCGCGCTCCATTCGGGGCGCGAAGTCACGCTGACGGTGAAGCCCGCCGAGCCGGACGCGGGCGTGAGCTTCGTGCGCGTCGACGTGCCCGGCCGTCCCCGCATCCCGCTCGACCGGCGCTCCGCGACGCGCCGCGACCGTCAGACCGCGGTCACCGACGGCAAGGTCGAGGTCGGCACCGTCGAGCACCTCGCCTCCGGGCTGTTCGTCCTCGGCGTCGACAACGTGACGTGCGAAGTCGACGGCGACGAGCTGCCCGGTCTCGACGGCTCCGCGCTGCAGTACGCCGAGGCGCTCCGGGAAGCGGGCCGCGTCGAGCAGAAGGCGCCGCGCCGCACGCTGGTGCTCGACAAGCCTGTCGCCGTCTCCGTCGGGGACGGCGCCATCAGCGCGTTCCCGAACCCGGGCGGTCTGAAGGTCTCGTACACGCTCGACTACGGCCGCGCCCCCGGCCTCCGGCCTCAGCACGTCGTGGTCGACGTCTCCGAGGAGAAGTTCTTCTCGCAGGTCGCGCCCGCCCGCACGTTCTGCCTCGAGGCCGAAGCGCGGAAGCTCCAGGAGATGGGGTTCGGCAAAGGCGCCAATACGCGCAACACGCTGGTGATCGGCGAGCACGGGCTCGTCGACAACGCCTACGTCCTCGAAGACGAGCCCGCGCGCCACAAGGTGCTCGACCTGCTCGGCGACCTGCTCATGCTCGGGTCGGACCTGCAGGCCCACGTGGTGGCGGTGAAGACGGGGCACAAGGCGAACCTCGAGCTGGTGCACCGGCTCGCCGAGCGTCAGGAGGCCAAGGCCGGCGCGACGCTGCCCGAGGGCGCGCTCGACGTGAAGGAGATCATGAAGATCATCCCTCACCGCGCGCCGTTCCTCTTCGTCGACCGCGTGCTCTCGCTGGAGGGTTACCAGCGCGCCGTCGGGGTGAAGAACGTCTCGATCAACGAGCCGTACTTCGACGGACACTGGCCGGGCCAGCCGATCCTTCCGGGCGTCGTCCAGGTGGAGGCGCTCGCCCAGCTCGCGGGGGTTCTGCTCCTCCGCCGCCTCGCCAACACGCAGAAGGTGGCGGTGATGCTCGCCATCGACAAGATCAAGTTCCGCCGCCCCGTCACGCCCGGCGACCAGCTCCGCCTCGAATGCGAGACGCTGTCGATCCGCGCGAGCTCGGCGAAGGTGCACGGCCGCGCGTCGGTCGACGGCGAGTCGACCTGCGAGACCGTGATGAAGTTCATGATGATGGACGCATGACGGTCATGGAGGGAACCGCGCCGACGCGCATCCATCCCACCGCGGTGATCGACCCGAGCGCCGAGATCGGCCCGGGGTGCGACGTCGGCCCTTACGCCGTCGTCCGCGCCGGCGTGCAGATGGGCGCGAACTGCCGTATCGGCGCGTGGTCGAGCGTCGGACCCTGGGTGCGGCTCGGGCGCGACAACACGGTCTACGACCACGCCGCCGTCGGCGGCGACCCGCAGGACAAGAGCTGGCGCGGCGAGCCCACCTGGCTCGTCCTCGGCGACGGGAACCAGGTGCGCGAGTTCGCCACCCTCAACCGCGGGACGTCGAAGGGCGACGGCGTGACGCGCATCGGGAACCGCAACCTCTTCATGGCGTGCTCGCACGTCGCGCACGACTGCACGGTGGGCGACGGCTGCGTCTTCGCCAACAACGTCCTGCTGGCGGGCCACGTCTTCGTCGAAGACGGCGCCATCCTCAACGGCGCGGCGGGCGTGCAACAGTTCACCACCGTCGGGCGACTCGCCTACGTCGGCGGGCTGACGCGCATCGTGCACGACGTGCCGCCGTACATGATCGTCGAGGGCAACCCGGCGAAGGTGCGCAAGCCCAACGTCGTCGGCATGCAGCGCGCGGGCGTCCCCGAGGAGCGCATCGCCGCCGTGCGCGAGGCGCATCGCATGCTCTTCCGCAGCAAGCGCCCGCAATCGGAGGTCCTCGACGAGCTGGTCGGCCGCGCCGACGCCTCGCCGGAGACGCTGGAGCTGGTCGCGTTCCTGCGCCGC
This sequence comes from Planctomycetota bacterium, assembly GCA_035626575.1. Classification (GTDB taxonomy): domain Bacteria; phylum Planctomycetota; family CAIWVZ01; genus DASPNK01. The sequence continues at coordinate 14,736 of DASPNK010000456.1, forward strand.
GTCGAGAAGGGCGCCAACGGCCGCGCCCGCGAGAAGAAGTGAGCGCCGAGCCCCTCGCGGTCGCCGTCGTCGGCGCCGGCCATCTGGGGCGCATCCACGCCCGCATCCTCTCGGAGCTTCCCGGCGTCCGCCTCGCGGCGGTCGTCGACGCCGACCCGGAGCGCGCACGCGCCGTCGCCAAAGAGCGCCGCTGCCCCGCGTTGATCGACGCGTCCCAGCTCCCGGCCGACGTTCGGGCGGCGGTCGTCGCGACGCCCACCCGCACGCACCACGCCGTCGCCGGCCCCCTGCTCGACCGCGGCGTCGCGTGCCTCGTCGAGAAGCCGATCACCGCGACCGTCGCCGAGGCGCGGGACCTGGTCGACCGCGCCGCGCGCTCCGGCGCGACGTTGATGGCGGGCCACGTCGAGCGCTTCAACCCGGCGGTGATCGCGCTCATGGAGCGCGGGCTCAGGCCCCGGTTCTTCGAGGCGCACCGCGTCTCGCCGTTCAGCTTCCGCTCGGTCGACGTCGGCGTGGTGCTGGACATGATGATCCACGACCTCGACATCGTGCTGCACCTCGCCCGGTCTCCGCTGCGCCGCGTGGACGCGGTCGGCGTCGCGGTCACCGGCGAGCACGAAGACCTCGCCAACGCGCGCCTCGAGTTCGAGAACGGCGCCGTGGCCAACCTCACCGCCTCGCGGCTCGCGCTCAAGACCGAGCGCAAGCTCCGCATGTTCGCGCCGGGCTGCTACGCGACGATCGACTTCTTCAAGCGCGAGTCGCAGATCATCCGCCCCGGCGCCGATCTGAAGCGCGCGCTGGCCGACGGCAAGGCCGCGCTCGGCGCCGTCACGCCGCTGCAGCTCATGACGCGCGACCTTCTCCGCATCGAGAAGCCTCCGGTGAAGGAGGAGGAGTCGCTGAAGCGCGAGGACGCGGAGTTCCTCGCGGCGGTGCGCGAGCGCCGGGCGCCGGCCGTGACCGGCGCGGACGGCCTCGCCGCGGTGGAGGCCGCCGATCGCATCACCGCTTCGCTGCGCGCGCGCGCCGAAGCGGACCGGGAGCCGACCTGATGACGACGACCTGGGTTCGAGCCGCCGCGGCCGTCGCGGTCCTGAGCTGCGCAGGCTGCGCCTCCGACGCGCCGGGGCTCCGCGAATCGCTGACGCTGTCCGCGCCGGCGGTCACCTCCGACGGCTGGACCGGGGCGTGGGGGACGACCCGTCGCGTGGAGCTCGCGCCCAGGCTCCACGGCGGCCGGCTCGCCGCGCTCCGGGTCACGGCGACCGACGAGCTCGGTCGGCCGGCGGCGTCGGCGCCCGCGGTGGTCGCGCTCGTCGACGGCGGCCGCGCGACGTCGTCGCCAGGCGACGGCGCGACGACCGTCGTCACGTTCGATCCGCCGATCGCCGACGGCGCGCCGTTCGCCCTCGACGTGACGGCGGCCGACCCGGCGCCCGAAGCCTGGCGCCTCCGCCTGGTCCCGGTCGTCGTCTACTGAGCGGCGCCGCCCGGCCTCCGCGGCGGAGCGCCCATGCCGGCCGGCCGGCGCGTGCGCGGCCCGCGCAGCAGCAGGCCGAGATGCCCGCGCAGCGCCCGCCACACGCGCATCTTCGAGACGCCCGCTTCGCGCCGCCGCAGGGTCGAGGGGATCTCGACGACGCGCTTCCGGCGGCGCAGCGCGCTGAGGAGCATCTCCGCCGTGGCGTCGAAGCCGTCGCGGGAGGGGAGGCACTCGAGGAACGCCTCGCGGCGCCAGGCGCGGAATCCGCAGGTGAAGCACGACACGCCGCGGCCGCGCCCGAGCAGCCGCGCCCGGTGCGCGAGGGTCGCGCCCGTCGACAGGAGCCGTCGCCACGGCGCCGTCTCGCCGTAGGTCGCGCCCGCGCCGAACGGCGTGGCGCCCGCGACGTCGGCGCCCGCCTCGAGGCCGGCGAGCAGCTTCAGCGCGTCCGCCAGCGGGTAGGCGCGATCGGCGTCGTAGGTGATCACCGCTTCGCCCGCGACGTGCGCGGCGCCTTCGCGCACGGCCTGGCCGATCCCGCCGTTCGGCGTCAGCCCGAGCACCTTGCACGGGAACCAGGCCGCGGCGGCGAAGTCGAAGAGCCGATCCGGCGTGCCGTCGACCGACCCGTCGTCGACGAAGACCACCTCGGGGAAATGCGGCTTGAGCAGGGCGGGGAGGTCGCGCAGCTCCTCGAACAGCGCCGGGAGCGCGTCGATCTCGTTGAAGCAGGGGATCAGCACCGAGACGAACATCGGCGGTCGTTGTAGCGCGGGGGCCGAAGGACGGCTTGGTACCCTCCCGCCGTGCCGGCCGAACCGACCGCCCCGCGCTCCGACCTGCGCGCCGCCGTGCGCGCGCTGCTGGCCGACGCCGACGCGTTCGGCGTGCTCGGCGACGGCGCGAACCGCCGCCCGGCCGCCGACGTCGCGCGCGCTTCGACGCCCGCGCGCGGATTCGGTCCCGCGCCGACCGCGCCGACCGCGCCGGTCCCGCCGCCCCATGCCGCCGCCGCCGCCGCGACGCCTGCGACCTCCCCGGTCGCGGATCCCGCGACCGCGCTCGCCGGCCTCGCCTGCGAGATCGACGCGTGCCGCCGCTGCGCCCTCGGCGGGCAGCGGACGCGGTCGGTGCCTGGGCAAGGCTCGCCTCGCGCCGAGCTGGTGTTCGTCGGCGAGGCGCCCGGGGCCGACGAAGACCGCGAGGGCCTCGCGTTCGTCGGCGCCGCCGGCGCGCTGCTGACGAAGATGATCGGCGCGATGGGGTTGTCCCGCGACGAGGTGTTCATCGCCAACGTCCTCAAGTGCCGCCCGCCGGGCAACCGCGAGCCGGCGCCGGACGAGGTCGCGCAGTGCCGCGGCTACCTCGAGCGACAGCTCGCCGCGATCCGCCCGAAGGTGATCTGCGCGCTGGGCGCGCACGCGGCGCGATCGCTCCTTCAGACCGAACAGTCCGTCGGCAAACTTCGAGGCCGCGCGCACCCGGCCTTCGGCGCGCAGGTCGTGGCGACCTATCACCCCGCCTACCTGCTGCGCACGCCCTCGGAAAAGCCGAAGGCGTGGGAGGACCTGAAGCTCGTCCTGAAGCTGCTCGGCCGCGAGCCGCCGGCGCGCGCGCCCGCGGCGGCGCCGGAGCCCGTCGCTTGACGACCGTTCTCGCGGACTCATAGGATGCCGCGACCTGCGCCGTGCCGCGCCCCCTGACGGGCCGCGGGGAATAGGAACATGAACCAGCTGCCCGTCTGGGGTATCGACTTGACGGCCGCGAACCTGCGCGCCGTCCGGCTCTCGCTCGACGCCTCGGGCAAGCCGCGCGCCGACGCCTGGGACGCCATCGATTTCGCCGAGGACGTCGAAGACGTGCGCGGGGTCGGCCGCTACGACGCGATGTCGAAGGCGGTGAAGCGGTTCCTGAAGCACCAGGACGTCCGCAACGCGCGCACGATCGTCTCCATCCGCGGCGAAACGGCCTTCAACCGCACCGTGACGGCGCCCCAGCTCAACGACGAAAGCCTGGACAAGATCCTCGGCTACGAGGCGCAGCAGCAGATCCCGTATCCGCTCGACGACGTCTACTGGGACCGCCGCGTCGTCGGCCTGAAGGAAGGCGGCGACGTCACCGTCACGCTGTACGCGATCCGGAAGCAGCAGGTCGACGACCGCATCCGGAAGCTGCACCTGATGCACCTGCCGGTCGACGCGGTGCAGCTCCGCCCGCTGGCGCTGCAGAACTTCTGCGCCGCCGAACGGCTGCTCGAGCACGGCACGGCGGTGGTCGATTTCGACTACGCGGGGCTCCAGATCCTCGTCTGCCACGACGACCGCACCTGGTTCCGCTGCCTTCCCACCGGGGCGTGCGACTTCGTCGAGCGGCTCAAGTCGAAGTTCCGGCTCGACCACGCCTCCGCGGTTCGGCTCGCGACCGGGCAGACGGCGCCGAAACCGTCCCAGGCCGCGGCGTTCGCCGCGCTCCGCGCCGCCGCCGCCGAAGAGACGGCCGCCGAGGTCGCGGGGCAGATCCGCTACTACCGCGAGCTTCACGACGCGCCGCCGATCACGCGGATCCATCTGTTCGAAGCCCACGCCGCGTGCCCGCCGCTGGCGGACGCGCTCCGCGCCGCGACCGGCGTCGAGACGCACCGGCCGATGGGCTTCAAGTCGCTCGCCGTCGAAGGCGAGGTGGTGGCCGTCGGCCTGCAGGACAACTTCGCGGGCCTCGCGCGCGCCGCGGGGCTCGCGCTGCAGGGCGTGGGCAAGGCCGACACCGCGGTCCGGCTTTATCCGGACACGATCCCGCGCACGTTCAGCCGCCGGAAGGCGGGCTACCTGCCCGCCGCGGCGTGCCTCCTCGTGATGGCCGTCGTCGGCTACTCCCAGCGCGCCGCGCCGCGCGCCCGCTTCGAGGAATTGAACGTACGGTTCGGCGCGAAGCTCGACGCCGTCCGGCGCGAACCGCGCGACAGGGTCGAGCGCGCGAAACTCGCCGACGACCCGGTCAAGCCGGTGATCGACCGTTGGACCGCGCGCGCGGGGGCTCGCGAAGGGCGCACGCCCTGGCTCCGCGCGCTGCTCGACGCGCTGAAGGCGGCCCCCGGCCGCGACGTCGGCGCCGCGCCCTTGCTCGTCGCCTTCGAAACCGGCGACGCGCCGGGCCGCGCCCTGAAGGCCGGCGTCGGGCGGCTCGTCCTCGCGCACGTCGAGAACGCCGCGCCGGCCGAGGTCGACGCGCGACTCGACGCGTTCGCCGCCTCGCTCGTCGGGAAGGAAGGGCTGAAGTCCGCGAAGCCCTCCGGCGACGGCTGGTCGGCGGCGGCGCCGCGCTCGGTTCCCGGCGGCGCCGACGACCGCCTGCTCCGCTTCCGCTTCCGTCACCGGGCCTACGACCTCGCCTGGGAGGACGCCCGATGACCGTGCTCAGAAACCCGGCCACGTTCTGGGCCGCGACCGCCGCGCTGGTCGTCGCCGCCGGCGTCACGTGGTTCATGAAGGTGGTCCCGGAAGAGAGGGCGCTGGAGAGCGCCGCCCGCGAAGCCGAGGCGTTGCGCGCCGAAGCGGCCCGCCTCATGCCGACGGCGTCGGGGCACGCGTACGCGCAGAGCGTCGAGCAGTTCGCCGTCGCGCGGCGCCGCCTCGCGCAGGACTTCGAGGCCCAGCGGCTGCGCGCCGCGGGCAAGCTCTCCCAGTGGTTCTCCGAGCTGACGATCCCGGAGGGCGCCGACAAACCCGCGCGCGACGAGTTCCAGCGCGGCTACGCGTTCCACCGCGACAGGCTCGACAACGAGATCCGCGATCTGGTGCGCCGCGCGGGAGGCCCGGAGATCCGCGAAGCGGCGATCATGAAGCCCGCGTTCCTGAACGGCCCGCCGCCGAAGGAGGACGAGATGCTGCGCTGGCAGCGACTCGCCAACGTCGAACGCTTCCTCCTCGAGGCGGCCGCGCAGCAGGCGGGCTATCCGATGCAGGCGCTCGAGGTCTCCGAAGAAGCCGCGCCGCTCAACGACCCCGACCCCGGCTATCTCCGCTACCGCGTGCGCGGCCGGTTCGCGACGCCGACCGCGCGCGTCGCGGACCTGCTGACGGCCCTCGTGCACGGCGGCGACGAGTACGGCGTGTTGACCCGCCTCGACGGCGCGGCCGTGGAACCCGCAGCGCCGGACGCTCCGAAGGCGGCCGACGCCGATCCGCCGGTCGCCGTGGCCGTATCGCTCGCGCTCGGATTCCCGACGGCCGTTCCCGGCGGAGCCGCTCGATGAGGGAAGAACATCTCGAGGTCCGCCAGAGCCCGCGGCGCGTCGACAACCCGATCCTCGCCAACGTCCACGTCGTCGTGTTCCTCGCCGCGCTGGCGCTGGTCGCGCTGCAGGCGGCCGGCGTGATCCTCGCGCCCGCCTACGGGCCGCGCGAGCTGAAAGACGTCGAGGACGCGCACCAGGCGTTCGAAACCGCCGCCAACACCGCGCAGTTCCCGGTGGAGGCGCGCACCCGCGAAACTTCCGACGAGCTGGCGGCGGTCGCCGCTGCGCTCAAGCCCAAGCCGCCGCCCGCCTCGGCCCCGGTCCGCGGGCTCACGTATCCGCCCACCTACCTCGAGACCCTGAAGCCCGGCGCGTCGAACGAGATCAAGTTCGCGCCGCCGACGGGCGTACGCGCCTCCGCCGAAGTGGGCGGCGTCGACCTCGTCTGGGCCGACCCGGCGGGGAACAACGTCGCGATCGGCGAGTTCGAAATCCTGCGCTCGGAGGACGGGGGAGACCTCGTGCCGACCGCGAAGGTCAAGGGCGACCAGTTCGCCTGGCGGGACGCCTCGGCCGTCCCCGGCAAGGACTACGTCTATCGGGTCCGGGCGGTCACCCGGGAAGGCGCCGTCGGGTCGGCGGGCGTCGCCCGGTCCGATCTTTCCGACGCAGCCCAGGTCCGCGCCATCGCCGACTTCAAGATCGAACTGGTCGACTTCCTGCCCGACGCGGCGCGCTTCCGCGTCTCCCGGTGGAGGGACGGCGACTGGCGCACGCGGATCTTCGAGGTCGCGCAGGGGCGGCCGATCGGCGGGCGGGACGAGGCGCTCGGCGTGGATTACTCCACCGGGCGCCGCCTGGCGTCGTTCGTCGTCGAGGAGCGCACGGAGCCCGCCTCCCGGGAGGAAGTGGTCTTCGGCCCCGACGCGAAGGTCGTGGTTGAAGACGGCGCGCCCCGGAAGGTCAAGGTCGTCCGCGACGTGATCGTCCGGAAGGCCGTCGCGACCGTCGACGGCGGCGCGCTGCCGCCGGAGACGCTGACGCTCGAGAAACGCCCTCAGTGAGCGCGCCGGGGAATCCCGCGCACGTCGAGGTTGCGAGGGGAGGCCTCATCCCTATAATCCGGCCTCCCGTTTGGAAGAAAGACGGACGAGCCGCGCCCGCGAAGACCTCCGGGCGCGCTCGGCGACACGCGCGAGTCGACATTCAATCGTTGGAACGAAGGTCCTGCGCCCGAGGAGATCACGTCGCGTCCACCTGCCTGCCGTGGACGGCGTCGATCGGTGCGTCGGACTCGGTCGGGACGAGGCTCCCTTCCGTCATACGCGAGAACCGCTGATGCAACGTTGCACCCATTCCCGGGGCGTCTGGTTGGTGGTCGGGGCCCTCTCCCTGACGGCGGGTTGCTCGTCGTCGAAGTCCGAGGAGGCGCCCGCGACGCCCCCGGTCGACGCGGGCGCGACGCCCGCGGCGACCGCCGCTCCGCAGGACCCGGCCGCCACGCCGACCCCGCAGGACGTCGCCGAGCGTCAACGGCAGATCGACGCCAAGCGACGCGAACTGTCCAACGCCGCGGTGCGCACCGGCCGCGAGCTGGCCGCGCAGGGCCGCCTCGCCGAGGCGCGGCAGGAGTTCCTCAACGCGTACAGCCTCGACGTGACCAACCGCGACGCGCAGCTCGAACTCGACAGGATGAACGTCCTGCTCGGCCGCGAGACGACGGGCGCCACGCCCCAGGCGCGGGACGAATGGGGCGGCCGCCTCGCCAAACAGGACGCCGCGATGGTCGAAGCGAGGCACCACATGAGCCTCGGCCGTCAGGCCCGCGCCGAAGGCGACCACGCGCGCGCCGTCGAGCACTTCTCGAAGGCCTACACGATCCTGAAGGCCAATCCGTCGTTCGACGCCGACTTCAACGAAGCGAGCGTCCGCGCCGCTCTCGACCAGGCCCGCGCCGACCAGCAGGCGGCGGAGCGCGACGAGCGCCGCGCCAACGCGCAGCGCGCGGCCGACGTCGAGCGTCAGCGCGAGGAGGCCGAGCGCGCCCGCGTGCGCCGCATGGTCGACGAGACCTACCGCCAGGCGGTCGATCAGTTCCGCCGCGAGAAGTTCGCCGACGCGCAGCGCCTCGCCGACGAGGTGATCCGCCTCGACTACCAGCACGCGCAGGCGAAGCGGCTGAAGGAAGAGGCGCGCCAGGCCGAGATCGACCAGCGCCGCGCCGAGAACATCGCCGCCCACCGCGAACAGTGGCAGCGCTTCATCGAAGAAGTGACCGAGGCCCGCATCCCGCTCACCGACGACGTGACGTACCCGTCGCTCGACAAGTGGAAGCAGATCTCCGATCGCGGCCCGATCGAGCTGAGCCCCGAAGACCTGCGCCCGTCGGAGCTGGATGAAGACGTCCGCCGTCGTCTCGCCGGCACCGTGCTGCGCTCGGTCGACTGGACCGACAAGCCGCTCGCCGACGCGATCAAGTTCATCCGCAACACGGCGGGCGTGAACATCGTCGTCGACGCGGCGGTGAACGAGAAGGTCCCGGAAGCCGATCGCATCCTTTCGTTGACCTTCGACCAGATTTCGGCGGAGAGCGCGCTCAAGCTCGCGGCCGAAAGCCTCAAGCTGAACTACATCGTCGACGGCGGCCTCGTGCGCATCACCACGCCCGAGGAGATGGCCAAGGTCAAGACGACGAACTTCTACTTCGTCGGCGACCTCACCGGCCGCATCATGAACTACCCGGGCACCGAGCTGAACCTGAACCCGTCGGGCTCGGCGCCGAACCTCGGCGTGCCGGAAGAAGACACCGAAGAGAACCGCCCGCTCGAAGCCGACAAGGTCATCGACATCGTCAAGAACGCCGTCGACAAGGCTTCGTGGGACGACGGCTCGGGCAACTCGATCGTCGACAAGAACGGCACGCTCGTCGTCAAGCAGACGGCGGCGAACCACCGTGCGATCAAGAGCGTCCTCGCCGATCTCCGCAAGACGACCGGCCTGCAGGTGATGATCGAGAGCCGGTTCATCTCGGTCGAGAACAACTTCCTCCAGGACATCGGCGTCGACTTCCGCGGCCTGGGCGACAACTCGGGCGGCGTCGGCCTGCCGGGCCCCGGCACCAGCGCGCCGTTCGACGACAACGGGCTCCCGGGCACGTCGTCCCCGCTCGGCAGCGACAACTCGGCCGGCTTCTTCTACTCGCGCGGCGCCGACGGCGACATCCGCGGGCGCGCCGAGAACGTCTTCAACTCGGCCCTCGGCAATCCGGACACGCTGACGAGCTCGGGCGGGTTCTCGCTCCAGTTCGCCTACCTCGACGACACGCAGGTCGAGGCGATCCTCCGCGCGGTCCAGAAGTACGAGCGGGTGAACACGGTGACGGCGCCGAAGCTGGTGGTGTCGAACACCCAGCGCGCGCACCTGCAGGTGATCAACCACATCGCCTACGTGAAGGACTTCGACGTCGAAATCGCGCAGGCGGCGGTCATCGCCGACCCGGTGGTCGACGTGATCAAGGAAGGCGTCATCCTCGACGTGCGCCCGACGGTCTCCAACGACCGCCGGTTCGTCACCCTCGAGCTGCGCCCGACCGTCGCGACCGTCCAGCGCCCGATCCGAACCTTCACCACGACCCTCGGCGTCGGCGCGGCCGTCACCTTCGAAGTGCCCGAACTCAAGAAGGAAAGCATCAAGACCACGGTCGTGATGCCCGACGGCGCGACCCTCCTCCTCGGCGGCATGAAGTTCTACGAGGAGCAGGACTACAACTCGGGGATCCCGGTCCTCAAAGACATCCCGATCCTCAGCTTCCTGTTCTCGCGCAACGGCAAGTACACGAGCCTTCGGGACCTCATCGTGTTGCTGAAGGTGCGGATCATCATCGCGAACGAGCTGGAGCCGGGGAGCCCCTCGAACGTCTGACGCTTCGCGGTTCGAGGCGCGGCGGGCGCGCTCCGGCCTCCGGTCGGGCGCGCCCCTCGCCTTTCGGCCGCTTCCGTTGAACCGAGGTTGCGTTGCCGGCGTTCGTCTTGTTATTCAGCGGTCCGCCGGGTTCCCTCCTTCCCCGGCGTCGTACGACGGAACTCACCATGCGTACGTCTCGACCCGGCTTCGGCCGGTGGTCGGCGGTTCTTCTCCTCGCCTGCTCCGCCGCCGTCGCGCAGTCCGCCTCGAAATACAGCGACTACGAATGGGCGGAGGCGCTGGCCGGTCCGCCCTTCGGCTTCGACGACATGGCCGAGGTCATCTTCACGAAGATGACCTCGGACGCGTCGCGGTCCGAAGTCGAGAAGCTGCAGGGGCGCATGGGCGTCGCCAACCTCAAGCGCAAGCAGGCGCGCAACGCGACGGGGATCGACTCGAAGCTCAAGCTCTTCGACGAAGCCGTCAAGGCGATCAAAGAGGTCAAGAAGGAGTGGCCGGACAAGCAGAAGGACGAGTACTTCGACGTCGTCTTCCGCGCGGTCGACTTCCTGCAGGACCGCGGCGAACTGGCGATGGAGTCGGCGCTCGATCCTGAAACCGACCCCTCGAAGGTCGACAGCCTCAAGCAGAAGGCCTCGAGCGATTTCACCGAAGCCAAGAACGACCTCGCGAGCATCCGCGAGCAGTTCAAGGACGCCAAGGAGGACGGCAGCGAGGCCGAAGTCGCCAAGTGGCGCCTCAAGAACCGCGCGTGGTTCACCTACTGCGTGATGCTCTACAGCGAGGCGATGGCCGCGAAGGACGGCTCGGTCCAGCAGGGGCAGAGCCTCTCCGAAGCCGCCAACCAGCTCGAGGAGTTCATCCTCCACAACGAGGATGACGAGAACGTCGAGAAGATGCTCGGCGCCCTCTACGGGCAGGTGTGGCGCGGCAAGGTGCTGCGCGCGTCGAAGAACATCCCCGAGGCGCTCACGTCTTTCGAAGGTCCCATCGCCGTCGTGCGCTGGGACAACAAGGCGCCGCTCGACGAGGTGACCCAGGGGCTGGTCGAGCTCGCGTACTTCGAGCTGCTCGACACGCTCAACGCCGAGCGCCGCTTCGACGATGCCCGCGTCAAGGGCGAGGAGCTCGAGGCGCGCGCGAAGCTGAAGCAGATGACCCTCGGCGTCCGCGGCCGCGCCGCGCGCGTCGAGTTCGCGCGGGCGTGCTTCGAAACCGGCGAGGTGAGCCGGGCGCTCGAGGTCGCCGGCGAAATCGCCCGCGACGGCAAGAACGACCCGTCGGGCCAGCGCGCGACCAAGCTGATCGCGCAGATCATCTCGTCCACGCCCGACAAGTCGCAGTTCAGCCCCGTCGTCCTTCTGAACGCGGCGCGCGGCGCCTACGTCGACCGTGCGACCGACGCGACCAAGCGCGAAGAAGCGATCGTCTACTTCCGCATGGCGCTCCCGCTGCTCGGACAGATCAAGTCCGAGGCCGAACGCGTCCAGGCGGCCGCCGAAGCGTGGTTCAAGTACGGCTACTGCCTGATGGAGAAGGACCTCCTTCTCGAGGCGGCGAACGCGTTCGCCGAGGGCTACCGCACCACGTGGGGCGCCCGCAAGGAGCTCCTGCAGAACGACGAGGGCAAACAGTACGCGGGCGAGCTGTTCACGCGGTGGAAGAAGACCGCCGAAGAGTTCCAGCGCCGCACCAAGTCGCCGCAGGCCCAGGCGATGCTCGACGAGTTCAGCCTCGCGTCGCGCAATATGCCGCCGCCCGATACGTTGGCCTTCAGCCCGGGCGACGCCGCCTTCGAAGAAGCCGCGAAGCTCGAGAAGGCGGGTAAGTTCCAGGAGGCCGCCGACAAGTACCAGGAGGTCTGCGGCAAGCCGCCGGAGTTCACCGACGGGCTCGGCGGCCGGTACAAGGAACGCGCCATCGTCAAGCTCGGCGTCTGCCGCATGCAGGTCGCCAAGCGCCTCGCCGACAAGCGAAACCCGGAGGCGGAAGGCGCGCTGAAGGCTGCCGTGGCGTCGCTCGACGGCTTCCTCAAGCGCGTCGAAGACCCGCGCTTCACGGAGACCGACCCGCTCAAGCTCGAAGAGCGGAAGGTGGCGCAGGCCGAAGCGCGCTGGCGCATCAGCGACGCGTACCTCTCGCTCGCCGAAATCGCCAAGGACGACGCCGCGAAGCGCGCGCATCTCGCCGCGGCGGTCAAGGCCGTCGAGGGTTTCGAAGCGACGTTTGCAGGACAGCAGAGCCTTGCGATGTTCGCCGTGGCCAACCGCGTCGAAGCGCTCATCGCGCTCGAGCAGCTTCCCAAGGCCGAGGAGGAATACCTCGTCGTCAAGAAGCTCGGCGCCGATCACGCCAAGGTCGCCGAAACCGCGCAGCGCCTCGGCAAGGCCCTCCGCGACGGCGCGGAGGCGAAGAAGAAGGGCTTGGATCCGAAGATCCAGCAGATGCAGATCGACGCTCTGAAGCCCCAGTTCCTCCGCGCGGCGAGCTACTACCGGGAGTGGATCCGCAACCCCGGCGGCCAGGCGGCCAAGAAGTTCGACAACTGGAGCGCCGTCGCCTACTACTTCTTCGACGCCGGCGATATGGCGTCGGCGGCCGAGTTGTACCGCGCCGCGCTCGATCAGTTCGGCAACACGACGAAGGCCGATCCGGGGCAGCTGCAGGCGGCCCGCTACTACCTGCTGCGGGCGAACGACCAGATGGTCGACGAGCTCGTTTCGGAGCAGAAGGACCCGACGCGACTGCTCTCGGAGAACGCGCGACTCCTCAGCGACCACCTGATGAAGCCGACGCCGGAAGGCGCGGCGACGGCCGGCGGGAAGAAGTTCCAGTACCACCTCCAGCTCGACGTGCTGCGCATCGCCGGCCGCACGTGGGGCGGCTTCATGGTTCGCCGGGGCGGCGCCTGGGCGTACCTGCCCGCGATGGGCGAGTACCAGAAGGCGCTGGAGGTCTGGAACGACATCTACAAGCGCGCGGAGCGCGGGTCCGACCTCGACTGGGAGTCGACCTTCTACCGCTACTACCTGCTGCACAAGTTGAACCAGCTGAGCAACTCGAACCTCGACCAGGTGAAGAAGCTCTTCGCGACGCTTGCGGCGACGACGCAGCGCGATTTCGGGGGACCGAAGTGGAAACCGTGGTTCGAGTGGCTCGAGCGGCAGCTCTGATCAGGCGTCCGCCTCCGGGAGTGAACGCATGAACGTTCGTTGGACGCTGGTGTTCGCGGCGTGTGTCGCCGCGACCGCGGTCGCGCAGGACAAGAAGGACGCGGGCAAGAACGGCAAACCCGCCGACAAGGCCGCCGAGAAGGCGGCGCCGCGTCCGATCGACCGCGTCAACCGCACCGGCGGCAAGCCGTCGGTCAAAGGCACGGTCACGGCGGAGACCTGCGTCGAGGTGGTGATCCGTCGCGAGAACAACACCGAGGAGCGCATCCCGGTCGACGACGTGCTCTCGGTCGACCGCGGCGACGCGCCCGAAGCGTACCGTCGCGGCGTCGCCGCGTTCGGCGCCGGCGATTACCCGAACGCCGTCCAGCTGCTCACCCGCGCGCTCACCGAGAACGCCGACAAGGCGTGGCTCGGCGAGGCGGCGAACTTCTACCTCGGCGAAGCGTCGCGCCTGAGCGGCAAGCACGACGACGCCGTCAAGGCGTACGACGCGGTCGTCGCCGCCAAGGGCGATTCCCGGTTCCTCGCACCGGCTCGACTGGGCCAGGCTCGCGCGCAGATCGCCGCCTCCCGGTTCCCGGACGCCGAGAAGACCCTCAACGGGTTCCTCGCGGAGGCCGAGGCGAAGAAAATCCCGCGCCGCCACGTCCTCAAGGCCCGCGAGATGATCGGGAAGAACCTCGAAGCGCAGAACCGCTTCGGCGAAGCCGTCGGGGCCTACGACGCCGTCGTCCGGGAGGCCGGGAATCTCGCCAAAGACGACCCCGGCGTCGCCGAACGGATCCGGACCGCGCAGCGAGCCAAGGCGTCCTGTCTGATCCGCGAGAAGAAGTACGACGAGGCGGCGCGGCTGCTCGACGGCCTGGCCGCCGACAAGTCGCCGGCAGGGGAGGCCATGGCCCTCACCGGCCGCGGCGAATCCCTCCTGGCGCAGGGCAAGTTCGACGACGCCCGGGCGACGCTCGCCCGGGTGATCGGAGCGCGCTTCCATGACGACCACGAGCTCGCGCGCGCCATGCTGCTGATGGCGAAAACCCTGCTCGAAATCGACAAGGAAGGGAAGGACGCGTCCGCCGCGAAAACGGCGCAGTCCTACCTGACCGATCTGGTAGAACAACACGCCGCATCCGAGTTCTCCAAAGAGGCTCGAATGCTCAAAGACAAGCGGTAGGAACGCCGCGTCACTCGTTGGATGAGCGTCGGCCCCTCCCGACGCTAGAGCTGAAGCTCGGATCACAGGAAGCACCGAACCATGACTCGATTCTTGACGACGGTCGCCGTGCTGGCGCTCTGCGTCGCGCCGATGACCGCCCAGTCCCAGGAAGGGCAATACAACAGCACCGCCAGCCTCCTCATCAACGGCGGCGGCGGCATCGGCTACGTCATCGTCCTCATGTCGGTCGTCGGCTTCGCGCTGATGATCGAAGCCGCGATCACCATCTCGCGCAAGAAGCTGGCGCCGCCGGAGATCATCGATCAGCTCCGGTCGCACCTCGAGAACAAGGACTTCCAGGCGGCCTTCGACCTCTGCGAGCAGAACCCCGGCTACGTGACGAACGTCATGCACGCCGCGCTGCCGAAGGTCGACCACGGCTTCGAAAAGATGGAGGAAGCCGCGGGCGGCGTCGCCGAAGAAGAGGCGATCAAGCTGCACAGCAAGATCTCCTACATGTCCCTGCTCGGCTCGGTGTCCCCGCTGCTCGGCCTGTACGGCACGGTGTGGGGCATGATGATGGCGTTCGAAACCATCGAGAAGCAGGCGTCGCCGAAACCGTCCGAGCTGGCGTTGGGCATCAAGATCGCGCTCGTGACGACCTTCCAGGGTCTCTCGGTCGCCATCCCGCTGAACGTCGGGTTCTTCTTCTTCCGCAACCGCGTCGTCTCGCTGGTGCTGGAGATGGGCGCGCTGATCGAAGACCTGCTCGAGCCGTTCCGCCCGGCGCCGGGACAGGGCTGAGAGACCGTCGATCCGAGCTCGGGTTCCCCGTCGCTCCTGCGACGGGGGGCCGTGACACGTAACGAGGAGCCGCCATGGCGCTCAAGAAGCACAGCACGCCGACCGGCGAGGCGAAGGTCGATCTGACGCCGATGATCGACGTCACCTTCCAGCTCATCATCTTCTTCGTGCTCGTCACCGACATGTCGCAGCGCGAGCTGGAAGTGCTTACGCTTCCCATGGCGCCGATCGCCGTCGAAGACGTGCCCGATCCGAAAGACGAACGCATCGTCGTCAACATCGTCGACCTCGACAATCCGGAGGTCACGGGCAACAAGAACCTCCCGCCGATCTTCATCCAGGGCCGCCAGATGACGTCGCTGGAGGAGATGCGCAAGGTGCTGTTCCAGCGCGCCGACCCGCGCCGCTATCCCGACACGACGCGGCCTCCGGTCAGCCAACCGCCGAACGGACCGCTGATCTACCCCTCGTCGAAGCCGCTGCTCATCCGCTGCGATCAGCACCAGGTGTTCGGCTGGGTGCAGGCGGTGATGCAGTACTGCAGCTTTGTTCCGGGCAACCCGCAGAACGAAGAGCTGGCGAACAGCCCGTTCATCTACAAGATCGAGATCGGCGCGCGTCGAAAGGACGCCTCCGAAGTGGACCCGGCGACCGGGAAGTGATCGCGTTCGGGAAAGCGAGGGAGCACGCACATGGCGCGTAGAAGACGAGCCGGCTTGGACAAGATCCAGGAGAGCTACGAAATCGACTTCACGTCGATGATCGACGTGACGTTCCAGCTCCTGATCTTCTTCATGCTCACCCTCAAGTTCAAAGTGCTCGAGGGCAAGCTGCAGTCATTGCTGCCGGCGGACAAAGGTCTGTCGAGCAAGCAGGAACAGATCGAATTCGAGGATCTTGAGATCATCCTCAAGGTGCTTGAAGAGGATAAGGGAAAGCCCGCCAGCGAGCGGCGCGTCCGCTACTTCCGGAACAAGAGCAACACGCCCTTCGGCGTGTCGACCCCGGAATGGGATGCCGAGCGGAAGCAGTTCAAATGCGATCCGCCCGACACCATGGACCGCATCCGCGCGCACATGAAGTCGGTGCGCGAAGCGGCGCCGGAGGCGAAGGCGAAGATCAATGCGTGGCCGGAGGTGCCGAAC
>DASPNK010000457.1:0-7168 GCA_035626575.1 Planctomycetota bacterium
CGCGCGGGCTCAACCGCCCTCGACCCCCTCCCGGACGGGCCCGCAGTCGCGGACGGCCCCCGCGATCAGATCGAGGACGTGCCGCGCAGGGCGCGCGATCGCCTCGAGGCATTCGAGCGCGCCCTTCGGTGCGCCCGGAAGATTCACCACCAGCACTTCGCCCACCACGCCCGCGATGGCGCGCGACCCGGCGGCGAAGACGGTTTTCTTCAACGATTCGGCCCGCATCAGCTCGCCGAATCCGGGCAGCTCGCGGCGGATGATGCGGCGCGTGGCTTCCGGCGTCACGTCCCGCGGACCGGCGCCGGTGCCGCCGGTGGTCACGATGAAGCGCAGGCGCAGGTCGGCCGCGAGGCGCCGCAGTTGCTCGGCGAGGAGTTCCTCGTCGTCGGGCGCGACGGTGACGGCCGGCGCGGGCGTCGCGTAGCCGAGAGCGCGCAACGCTTCGGCCAGGGCCTCGCCGGCGCCGTCGGCGCGCTCGCCGCGCGCGGCGCGGTCGGAGGCGACGAGGACGTGCGCGCCGATCGGAGTTCCGCCCGCGGCGCTCACCGCTCGCGCTCCCAGACGCCCGACCTTCCGCCTTCTTTCCGAAGCAGGCGGAGACCGTCGATCACGACGCCGCGGTCGACCGCCTTGGTCATGTCGTAAACCGCGAGCGCGGCCGTCGCGGCGGCGGTCATCGCCTCCATCTCCACGCCGGTGCGGTCGACGGCGACGGCCGTCGCCCGGATCTCGAGCGCGTCGGGCGGCGCCGGCGTGAACCGCACGTCGACGTCGGTCAACCGCACCGGATGGCAAAGCGGGATCAGCTCGGCGGTCCGCTTGGCGCCCATGACGCCGGCGAGCCGCGCCGTCTCGAGGACGGCGCCTTTCGGCAGATCGCCGGCGAGGACGCGGCCGAGCACTCCCGGCGAAAAGACGATCCGCGCGCCGGCGACGGCGACGCGCCGCGTTTCCGGCTTGTGCGCGACGTCGACCATGCGCGCGGCGCCGTCGGCGCCGAGGTGAGAAAGCGCGCCGCCGTCGGCGCCGTCCGTGGCCCGCGAGGTCCGTCCGGCGCCCACTTCAGCCTCCGATCGTCGACATGTGGAACGTGCGAAGGTCGTAGTGCTTCTCGGGCTTCTCGCGGATCGCCCTGCGGAAGACCGCGGCGACGGCGTCGTCTCCGGCCGCGACGGCCTCCTTCAGCGAAACCATGCCTTCGTCGAGCAGGCACCCGCGCAGCTCGCCGCGCGCGTTCAGCCGGATGCGATTGCAGTTCTCGCAGAACTTGTTGGTGACCGGCGAGATCACGCCCACCGTGCCCGGTGCGCCGGGGCGCCGCCAGTAGCGGGCGGGGCCGTTGCCGTCGGGGCCCCGATCGGGGACGCAGCCCGCGCGCTCGATCCGCTCCACGACCTCGGCGACGGGCACGACCGCGTCGTGCCGGTCCTTCCATTCGCCGTAAGGCATGAATTCGATGAAGCGCACGTGGTACGGCATGCGGTCCGTCCACGCGACGAAGTCTTCCAGCTCGTCGTCGTTGAAGCCTCGGAGCAGCACCGCGTTGACCTTGATCACCGGGATGCCGACGCGCGTCGCGGCGGCGAGGCCCTCGAGCACGGCGTCGAGCGCGTCGAGGCGCGCGAGTCGGGCGAAGACCTCGTGGCGGAAGGAATCGAGGGAGACGTTGAGCTTGTCGACGCCCGCCGCCTTCAACGCCTCCGCATGGCGCGCGAGCAGGAGGCCGTTGGTGGTCAGCGAGAGGCTTTCGATTTTGGGATACGCCGGCTTCAGGCGCGCGAGGAACGACGTCAGCTCGCGGCGCACCAGCGGTTCGCCGCCGGTGAAACGGAATCGCGTGATCCCGAGATCGACCGCGACGCCGACGACGCGGTGCAGGTCCTCGTAGCTGAGGATCTCGGCCGACTCGAACACCTCGGCGCCCTCCGCGGGCATGCAGTAGACGCACCGCAGGTTGCAACGGTCGGTGACCGAGATCCGCAGGTAGTTGATCCGACGTCCGTAGCGGTCGACCAGCATGAGGCGCCCCTTCGGGGCGTGCGGATTGTACGTCGCGCCCGAGCGGGCCGCGAACCCGGGCGGCCGGGTCAGAAGATCGCGACCACGATCAGAACCAGGGCGGCGATCAACGCCGCGAGGAGCAGCGTCACGCCGACGACCGCGGCAACGGCCGCGGCGCGGCGGCGGCGCCGGCGGCGGGGCGACCCGAAAGTCCCCCACGCTTCGCAGACCGACTCGAGGAGGCCGACGACCAGTTCGCCCATCGCGGAGAGGCTACGGCCCGTGCGCCGGATTTTCCGCCGTCGAGGCGCGGTCGACGCATCTCGCGGTCGCCGGCGCGTGTGGACGCGCGGGCCCCCCTCCTGTACCCTGCCGCCTTCTCCAGGCCGCCGCTCGTCGGCCTTGCACGCGCGGAGTCCGCATGTCGCAGAAACAGGAATGGGGCAGCCGCCTCGGCGTGATCCTCGCCGTCGCCGGCTCGGCCGTCGGTCTCGGCAATTTCCTGCGCTTCCCGGGGCAGGTCGCGCAGAACGGCGGCGGGGCGTTCATGATCCCCTACTTCTGCGCCCTCCTGCTGCTCGGCATCCCGATCGGATGGGCCGAGTGGTCGATGGCGCGGTACGGCGGCCGCAAAGGCTTCCACTCCGCCCCGGGGATCATGGGAGTCGTCGGCCGCGGCGCGCTGCCGCGCTACCTCGGCATCATCGGCGTGCTCATCCCGCTCGCCGTCTACTTCTACTACGTGCTGATCGAGTCGTGGTGCCTCGGGTACTGCTTCGAGTACCTCATGGGGATGTTCGAACCGGGCCCTGCGCTCGGCGCCGTGCCGGCGGCCGCGCGCGAGCATTTCGACGGTTTCACCGGGCAGGTCGCCGACGGCGCCCTCTTCACGTTCGGGACGGAGGACGCCCAGGGGCTTCATAAGACGAGCCTCGCGTTCTGGGTCCTCACCTTCGCATTGAACTTCGTCCTGCTCTATCGCGGCCTCTCCAAAGGCATCGAGACCTTCTGCAAATTCGCGATGCCCGTCATGGCGCTCGCGGGCCTCGTCGTCCTCGTCAAGGTGCTGACCCTCGGCACGCCCGACCCCGCCAAGCCGGACCAGTCGGTGAGCGCGGGCCTCGGGTTCATGTGGAATCCGCAGTTCGACAAAATCCTCGACTTCAACGCCTGGCTGGCGGCGGCGGGCCAGATCTTCTTCAGCCTGTCGGTCGGCTTCGGCGTGATCATCAACTACGCCTCCTACCTGAAGAAGAAGGACGACGTCGTCCTCTCCGGGCTGACGTCGTCCGCGACCAACGAGTTCTTCGAGGTCGGCCTCGGCGGGCTCATCACGGTTCCCGCGGCCTTCGTCTTCCTCGGCGCGGTCGGGACCGCCGAAGCGGTGCGCACCGGGTCGTTCGGCCTCGGCTTCAAGACGCTGCCGGTGGTCTTCGCGAGCATGGGCGGCGTCGGCGACTTCATCGGCTTCGTGTGGTTCTTCATGCTCTTCCTCGCGGCGATCACGTCGTCGCTGTCGATGCTCCAGCCCGCCTTGGCGTTCCTCGAGGAGGCGCTCGGCGTCGATCGGAAGAAGGCGACCCTCGGACTGCTCCTTCTCGGTTGCCTCGGCAACCTCTTCGTCCTCTACTACTCGCGCGACCTGACGGCGCTCGACACCATCGACTTCTGGGTCGGCACGTTCCTGATCTTCGTGCTGGCGGCGGTGCAGGTGATCTGCTTCGGGTGGCGGTTCGGCATCGATCGCGGGCTGGCCGAGGCGCATCACGGCGCGCAGATCCGCATTCCGCGGATCTACCGCGGCATCATCAAATACGTCGCGCCTCTGTACCTGATCGTGGTCTTCGTCGGGTTCTCGGTGCAGAACCTCCCCGGCTACGTGCGCGGCATGGGCGGCGCCGTGGACGCGAGCGACCTCGCCGCTCCCGCGCTTCTCGAGCGCATCCGCGCCGACGCCGACGGCGACGGCTGGTTCGTCGCCAGCGAGATGCGGGACGCGTCGTTGACGCGCGCCGCGCTCGACGCGGCGGCGCCGTCGCGACCCGTCGCGGTGTTCTCCGAAGACCGGAAGTCGGCGTGGATCAACCGTGCCGCCGCCGAGAAGATCGCCGCGAGCAGCGGGTCGACGCCGGCGGGAATCGCCGACGGCCCGCTGATCGCCGGCGACTACGCGGCCGCCGAAAGCGCGTCGGGACTCGTCTATGCGTCGCGCGCCAAGGTCACGCGCCGGTCGCTGGCCGTCATCGGCGTCCTGATCGTCGGGCTGCTCGTCGCGACGCGGATCGGCGAACGACGGTGGCGCGCCGAAGGCCGCGACCTCGACGGCGAACGTCCGCCCGAAGACGAAGTCTCCCCCGTCCCGCCCCGCGCCCGTTGAGGACTCTCGATGAACCTCCTTCTCATGCAGACCGCGAACGCGCCTGCCCAGGCGCCGGGACTGAACGCGGGCGGAGTCGCGTTCATGCTGATCTCCGTCGGCTTCGTGGTCGGTCTCGTCGCGTGGTGCTTCTACAAGGTGTTGACGGTCCCGGATCCCGAGCGCGAAGCCGTCCCCCCGGCGGGACTCGGCCCCTGACTCACCCGGCCGGCGCGGACGCGGCGACCGCCTCCTCCGCCGCCGCGCCGAGCCGATAGGACGCCGCCTCCGCGAGATGGACGGCGCCGACCTCGTCGGCGCCCGCGAGGTCGGCCGCGGTCCGCGCAGTGCGCAGGAGCCGCTTTGCGCCGCGCGCCGACAGGCGGTGCGCTTCGAGGAGGCGCCGGTAGAACGCGGCGTCGGAGGGGCGCAGCGCGGCGACGGCGCCCAGCTCCGCGTCCGAGAGCTCGGCGTTGAGGGCGCCTCGGCCCCGCGCACGCTGGCGCGCCCGCGCGGCGGTCACCCGGCCGCGGACGGCGACCGACGCTTCCGACGGAGTCGCGTCGAGCAGCTCCGCCGGCGGAACCGGTCGGAGCCGCACGCGGAGGTCGAATCGATCGAGCAGCGGCCCGGAGATGCGCGCCACGTAGCGCCGGACCTGGAACGGCGTGCAGCGGCAGCGGCCGTCGTCGAGGCCCGCGAAGCCGCACGGGCACGGGTTCATCGCGGCGACCACGAGCACGTGGGCGGGCAAGGCCCGCGCCCTCCCCGCCCGAGTCACGTGGACCGCGCGCTCCTCCATGGGCTCGCGCAACACTTCGAGCGCCTCTCGGCGGAACTCCGGTAGCTCGTCGAGAAACAGCACGCCGCGGTGCGCGAGCGACACTTCGCCGGGGCGGATCGGATTGCCGCCGCCCGCGAGGCCGACCGGAGACGCCGTGTGGTGCGGGTTCCGGAAGGCCGGCGCATGGAAGCGCGACGGGTCGAGCGGACGCACCGACGCGCGCACGAGCGCCGCTTCGAGCGCCTCCTCGTCGGAGAGCGGCGGAAGCACGCCGGGGAGGCGCCGCGCCAGCATGGTCTTGCCCGAGCCGGGCGGCCCTTCGAAGAGCAGGTTGTGTCCGCCCGCGGCGGCGATCTCGAGCGCGCGGCGCGCGAGGAACTGGCCGTGGACTTCGGCGAGGTCCGGAAGGCGCGCCGGCGCGCGCGCCACGGCCGACGGACCGCGCGGCGCCGCGCAAGGCGGCGCGGCGCCCCGCGCGACGTCGAAAGCCTCCTCGACGCGACGCACCGGATAGACGTCGGGACCCTCGATGAGCAACGCCTCGTCGAGGTTGGCCGCAGGACACACCACGCCGAGCCCGCGCCGTTTGGCCTCGAGCATCGCGGCGAGCAAGCCCACGACGGGGCGCACTTCGCCGTCGAGACCGATTTCGCCGAGGAACAGGAGCCGCTTCACGCGCTCGCGGTCGAGGCCGAGCACGAGCGCCGCGTAAGCCATCGCCATCGGCAGGTCGAGCGTCCGCCCGATCTTCTTCAGGTCGGCGGGCGCGAGGTTGATGAGCACGCCGCCCACCAGCTTGAAGACCTCGTCGCCGATCAGCGGGTGCATCGCGATGCGAAGTCGGAGCCCGCCCTCCTTGACCGCGGGATCGGGCAGTCCGCAGATGCGGAGCGCCCCCGGCACGGCGTCGAAGGTCTCGTGGGCCTCGACGGTCACCGGCGCGCCCTCCACGCCGTCGAGCACGAGCCCGAGGCACGTCGCAGCCTCCCGCGTCATCTTCACGCCGCGATAGACGCTTCGCCGCCGCCGGCGTCGCCGGGCCGTCGCGCGACCGCGTCAGAAACGCAGCGACCCGGCGCCGGGTGCGGCGCGTTCCCTCCTCCGATGCGATCGCCGCGCCCGATCCCGGCCGTTTTTCCGGCGACGGCCGTCCGTCCGTCGTCGACGCGCTCACGAAGACCCCGAGCGCGCGAACCGACGGTCGAGAAGTCCCTCGGCCGGCGCTTCGCGTCGGCCGGCCGCACAGGACCGCAGCGGCCCGCGCCCGGAGCGCAGGGGGACGGCCCGCTTCGTCGACCTCCCGCCGTTTCAGAGGCGGCGCGGCGCGCCGGACGCGAAAGCGTCGAACCGCCGCAGCCGGACTCGGCGGACCTGCGAGCCGGTCCGAGCCGGCTCGCCGGCGCCCGCGCGCCGTCAGGTCACTTCGAGCGGCCCTGGAACTCGCCGGTGTCGGTGGAGATCTTGATCGCCTCCCCCGCCTCGATGAAGCCGGGGACGCGCACCACGTAGCCGGTCTCCACCGTCACGTTCTTGGTGACGCCGTTCACCGTATTGCCGCGCGCCGCGGTCTCGGCCTGCACGACCTTCAGCACGACCGTCGGAGGGAGGTCGATGTTGACGGCGGCGCCCTCGTGGAACGTGACGACGACGTTCGCGTTCTCCACCAGGTAGTTCTTCTTGTCGCCGATCAGATCCGCGGGGATCGCGTACTGCTCGAACGACTCGTTGTCCATGAACATGAAGCCCTGGTTGTGGTCGAAGTAAAGGTACTGGCAGGGCTTCGCCTCGAGGTGCGCCGGCTCGACCATCTCGCTCGATCCGAGGCGGAGCTGGACGTTGTTCCCCGTCTTCAGGTTCTTGAGCTTGAGCTGGTTGATCGCGCGCCAGTTGCCGGGGGCGATGTGCTCGTAATCGACGACCACGTGCAGCGCGCCTTCGTGGACGAGGATCATGCCTTTGCGGACTTCGGTGACGCCGATGGCCATGGCGAGGTGTCTCGGGAAAACGCTCGCCGCATCGTAGGG
>DASPNK010000458.1:0-13743 GCA_035626575.1 Planctomycetota bacterium
GCCCTCATAGAGGGCGGAGCCGGCGCCGACGGCGCGGGCGACCTCGCGCGGCGCGCCGAACGCCGGTTCCTCGCCGTAGCGGACGGCGGCGCTCATCGCGTCGTCGACGAGGCTCTCGTCGCGCGCCTCGCCGTCCATCGACGCTTCCGCGACCGGGTCGTCTTTGCCCATCGACGGCGTCGCCGGCCCGGCGGGCGCGTCGAACGTCTCGTGCGCGAGCACCGGCGGCTCGGCGCCCGCCGCATCGTCGGCGGGGCGCACCGAAAGCCGGAACGGCGCGCTCGCGGCGACGCCGTCGGCGCCGCGCGCGGTCACGACGACGCGATGCGTCTCGGAGACGGAGGCGTCTTTCTGCGCGACCAACGTGAGGTCGGTGCGCAGCGACCCCGGCGGCACCACGACGCGCGCGCCGTGCTCCGCCGTGACGCCGCCCGGCAGGCCGTGGATCTGGATCTCCACGGGGCCTTCGAAACCGTCGCGCACGATCGCGACGGCCACGTCGACGCTCCCGCCGAGGCGCAGCGTGCGCTCCGGCGGGATTTTCAAAGCCAGGCCCGCGGGCCGTGCTTCGGACGCGCGGTCGCCCATGGCGTCGCCTCTTGCTGCGACGCGCTCAGCGCGCCGCGACGCGGACGTTGAAGAACTCGGTCGCCGCCATGCCGTTCAGTCCGCGCGCGGTCACCGACGCGCGCACGTCTCCGGTCGGCGGCGCGTCGGCCGCGGCCACGAGCGTGACGGTGACGAGGTTGTCGTCGGTCGGGATGGTCAGCGTGTTGCCGCCGGCGACCGACACGCCGCTGGGAAGGTCGCGCACTTCGATCTGCACCGGCGCGTCGAAGCCGGTCCGGTTGACGGTGATCGTGACCTTGTTGGTCTCCCCCTGCTTCACCGTCTGATCGGCGGGCTTGACGATGGTGAGCTTCTGCCCGGCGGGGCCTTCGACCGTCGTCTTGCCGCAAGCCGCGAGTCCCGTGAACGCCAACGCCGCCGCCACCGTGATCGCCGAAATGCGAGCGATGCGCATGTGAGTCGTCCTCCATGGCGCGTCGCGGGGGTCGCGTCCGTCGCCGTCTTTCCCATAGACCGCCGGCGAGACGGCGTTACGTCGCGAGGCGTCCGACGGAACGCGTCGTAAGTCGCGGTTTCTCGGGGAAAAAGCGCGGAAAACCGTCGAAGCCGCGGACCCCGCAGCGCGCCGAACGCCCGACCGCAGCGTCATGGCGCGCCGCCGTCGGCGCGCCGCGCCCTCGAGCGCGCGGAAGTCCTTGCGACGGTTCCCCGTCGCGCACCGGAGAGCGAAACCGCGGTTCCGCGGCAAGCCCGAAAAAGAAGCGAGGCGCCGCCTGGGCGCCTCGTACGCGGCGCGCGGGACGGGAACCGTCCCGCGGCGCCTTCCGTCGCGTCGCGCCGCTCAGCGCGCCTTGACCGTCACGTTGAACGCTTCGGTCACCATCAGACCGTCGGCCCCGTCGGCGCGGATCACCACGCGATGGTTCTCGACCACCGCCGCATCGACGTCCGCGCGCAGCGTGAAGCGCTTCACGCGCTCGCCCGCCGGGATGGTCGGGTTCGGCTCGACCACGGTCACGCCCCGCGGGAGGTTCTCGAACCGGATCGTCACCGGTCCGGAGAAGTTGTCCCGATTGATGGCGACCATGATCTGGTTGGTCTCGCCGCGCTCGAGCGTCTGGTCGCCGGGCTCCACCAGAGTCAGAGACGCTCCCCGGTCGTTGCTCTCGGTGGTGCTCGAACAAGCCGCGACGAACAGGGCCGCCGCGACCACGACGTTACGGTTCCACATGCGCTTCTCTCCTTCGAAAACCGCGCCGACGCGGGCACGGTCGCGGCGGGGCGCCGCGACCCGCGTCATTCCTTCGGTTCGACCCGCACGTTGAAGAACTCCTTCATCGCGCTTCCGTCGTCCGCGCGGGCGACGACGCGGGCGCGGTGTCCGTCGACCGGACGCGCGTCGGGCGCCGCCACAAGGACGAACTCGGTCTTCACGTAGCCGGGAGGGATCGAGGCGACGTTCGCGCCGCGCACCGACACCCCTTCCGGAAGATCGAGGAACTCCACCTGGATGGGCCGATCGCAGGCGCGACGCACGACGACGACGTCGGCGCGCTTCGCGGCGCCCTGTCGCAGGCATTGATCGACGGGCGCGACGAGCCGGAAGGAGGCGTCGCCGCACGACGCGCGTCCGCACCCCAGCAACGCCCACGTTGCGGCGAACGCGATCCATCCGCCGACGCGCACACGCATGCCCGACCTCCGGCCGCGCGTCGTCGAGACGGCGCGCGCGCCGTTGAATCGGATAGACGCGCGCCCCGTGCCGTTACGTCGCGTGCGGCGCGGAGACGCGCGCGGCGCCGCGGTTTGCGGAGCGCGCGGGATGCGGCGCGGCGCCGTCGGCGAAGCGCGCGCCGACGTCCGGAAGACGCCGAGCCGGCCGCGCGCGGCGGCCTCGATCGCAGGCGTCGCGCTCCGCGCCTGCGGCGCGGATCGCGGGCGTCAGCCCTTCCGGCCGCGCGTGCGCAGTTCGCCGACCTTCAGGCGCGTGAGCGCGCGCTGGAGGGCGGCTTCGGCGCGGACGAGATCGAAGTCGACGGCATGGCGCTCGCGCATGCGGCGCCGCGCGCGCTCGGCGGCGTCCTGCGCGCGCTTCAGGTCGACCGCTTCGTCCGTCTCGCCGACGTCGGCGAGCACGCGGATCTCGTCGTTCACGATTTCGAGGAAGCCGCCGCTCACCATGAAGTACCGCGTCCCGCCCTCTGGCGTCTCGGCCTTCACCACGCCGGTCTCCAGCGACGACACCAGGGGGGCGTGTCCGGGCAGCACGCCCATCGAGCCCTTCGTCGCCGGAAGCGTCGCGGTGCGGACGGGACCGTCGAACACCGCGCCGTCGGGCGTGAAGATCTTGAGCCGCAGGGTCTTCATGGATCAGCCCGCGCTGCCGCGGATCGCCTCGGCGCGCTGCAGCACCTCTTCGATCGGGCCCTGCATGTAGAAGGCGTCTTCCGGAAGGTCGTCGTGCCGGCCCTCGACGATCTCCTTGAAGCTGCGGACGGTGTCGGCCACCTTCACGAATTTCCCGGGCGTGCCGGTGAACTGCTCGGCGACGAAGAACGGCTGCGCGAGGAACTTCTGCAGCCGGCGCGCGCGCGCGACGATGCGCTTGTCGTCGTCGGAGAGCTCCTCGAGCCCGAGGATCGCGATGATGTCGCGGAGCTCCTGGTAGCGCTGCAGGATGCGCTGCACTTCGCGCGCGGTCTTGTAGTGCTCCTCGCCGACGACCTGCGGGTCGAGCGCGCGCGAGGTGGAGCGGAGCGGATCGACGGCCGGGAAGATGCCGAGCTCGGCCAGCGACCGCTCCAGCGCGATGGTCGCGTCGAGGTGGGCGAAAGTGGCGACCGGCGCCGGGTCCGTGTAGTCGTCGGCCGGCACGTAGATGGCCTGCATCGACGTGATCGAGCCCTTGGTGGTCGACGTGATGCGTTCCTGGAGCGCGCCCATCTCCGACGCCATCGTCGGCTGGTAGCCGACGGCGCTCGGCATGCGGCCGAGGAGCGCCGACACCTCCGACCCCGCCTGCACGAAGCGGAAGATGTTGTCGATGAACAGGAGCACGTCCTGCCCCTGCTCGCGCCAGTACTCGCACATCGTGAGCGCGGTGAGCGCGACGCGGAGTCGCGCGCCCGGCGGCTCGTTCATCTGCCCGAACACCAGCATGGTGTTCTTGAGCACGCCCGACTCGCTCATCTCGAGGTAGAGGTCGTTGCCTTCGCGCGTGCGCTCGCCGACGCCGGCGAACGCCGACTTTCCGCCGTGCTCGGCGGCGACCGCGCGGATCAGCTCCTGGATGAGCACGGTCTTGCCGACGCCCGCGCCGCCGAAGAGGCCGATCTTGCCGCCCTTGGTGAACGGCACGAGGAGGTCGATGACCTTGATGCCGGTCTCGAAGATCTCGGTGGCGGGCTTCTGCTCGACGTAGGGCGGCGCCGACGCATGGATCGAACGACGCTTGTCGGCCGCGACCGGGCCCTTCTGGTCGATCGCCTCGCCCAGCATGTTGAAGATGCGGCCGAGGCACGCCGCGCCCACGGGCACCGAAATCGGCGCGCCGGTGTCGGCGACCTTCATGCCGCGGACCAGGCCGTCGGTGGACGACATGGCGATGCCGCGCACGACGTCGTCGCCGAGGTGCTGGGCGACCTCGATGACCAGCTTGACGTCGCCCTCGTCGATGCGGAGGGCGTTGTAGATCGCCGGCGCCTTCCCGGGTTCGAACTGCACGTCGGCCACCGGGCCGACGACTTTGATGATCTTGCCGACGTTCACCGTGCTCTCCTTCGGCTGGTACGGATGCGTTCGGGCCGTGCGCTCAAACCGCGCGCAGCGCTTCGGCGCCGCCGGTGATCTCGAGCAGTTCGGCGGTGATGCCGGACTGGCGGGCCTTGTTGTATTCCTTGTTCAACGCCGACGCCATTTCGTCGGCGTTGTCGGTGGCGTTCTTCATCGCCGCGCGCCGCGACGCGAACTCGCTGGCGAGCGACTCGAGGATCGCCGCGTAGAGCTGCATGTCGAGGAAGCGCGGCAGGAGGCGCGCCATGATCTCCTGCGGCGTCGGCTCGAGGATGTAGTCGACCGCCGGGGGCGACGCGTCCTTCGATCCGGTTTCGGGGCGCGGGACGGGGAGCACACGCTGCAGCGTGGGCTTGAAGGACATCGCGCCCTTCATCGCGGTGTAGAGGATGACCACCTCCTGCACCTTGTCTTCGACGAACCGCCGGACCAGCTCCCCCATCAGCGCCTTCACGCGCTTGAACTCGATCTTCTCCAGCGCGTCCGGATACACCCACTCGAGGCGGACGTCCTTGAGCTTTCCGAAGAACGTCGCCGCGCGGCGCCCGAGCACGTAGAGGTCGGCCTCTTTGCCCGCCGCCTTCAGCTCGCGGAGGAAGGGCGTCGCGGCGCGGAAGACGTTGGAGTTGTAGGAGCCGCAGAGGCCCTTGTCGGACGCGATGACGATCACCGCGACGCGCTTGACCTCGTCGGCCGCCTTGAGCAGCGGCGAGGCGTGGACGTCGGCGTACGCCGCGACCCGCCGCAGGATCCCCTCCAGCTGCGCCGCGAAGGGGCGCGTCGCCGCCGCGCGATCCTGCAGGCGGCGGAGCTTCGTGCCCGCCACCAGCTCGATCGCCTTGGTGATCTTGCGGATGTTCTTGACGCCCTTCAGGCGCCTCTTGAGTTCGCGAACGCCCTTCACGGCGGTTCTCCCGGCTCAGGCCGCGCTCAGGGCTTCCAGGTCTTCTTGAAGGCTTCGATCGCCTTCTTCAGGCCCTCTTCGGTCGGGGCTTCGAACTTGCCGGACGTCGCGATCTCCTTGCCGACCTCGGGATGCACGTCGCGCATGAACCGGAGGAAGTCGGCCTCCCACGCCTTCACCTTGTCCAGCGGCACCTCGTCGAGGTGACGGTTGACGCCGGCGTAGATGATCATCACCTGGTCCTCGACCGACATCGGGCGGTACTGAGGCTGCTTGAGGATCTCGACGAGGCGCTCGCCGCGGCGGATCTGCGCGGCGGTGGTCTTGTCGAGGTCGGAGCCGAACTGCGCGAAGGCCGCCAGCTCGCGGTACTGCGCCATCTCGAGGCGCAGCTTGCCCGCGACTTTCTTCATCGCCTTCGTCTGCGCCGCGCCGCCGACGCGCGACACCGAGAGGCCGACGTTCACGGCGGGACGGATGCCCGCGTTGAAGAGGTCCGTCTCGAGGTAGATCTGGCCGTCGGTGATCGAGATGACGTTGGTGGGGATGTACGCCGTGACGTCGCCCTGCTGGATCTCGACGACCGGGAGCGCCGTCAGCGAGCCCGCGCCCTTGGCGTCGGACATCTTCGCCGCGCGCTCGAGCAGGCGGGAGTGGAGGTTGAAGATGTCGCCCGGGAACGCCTCGCGGCCCGGCGGGCGGCGGAGAAGCAGCGACACCTGGCGCCACGCCGTCGCGTGCTTGTACAGGTCGTCGTGCATGACGAGCGCGTGGCCGCCCTTGTCGCGGAAATACTCGCCCATCGTCGTGCCGGAGAACGGCGCGAGGTACTGCATCGCCGCGGAGTCGGTGGCGGGCGCGGCGACGATGATGGAGTACTCCATCGCGCCGTGCTCCTCGAGCGTCCGCTGCAGGGCGCGCACGTTCGACATCTTCTGGCCGATGGCCACGTAGATGCAGACCATGCCCTTGCCCTTCTGATTGATGATCGTGTCGACCATCACCGCCGTCTTGCCGGTCTGGCGGTCGCCGATGATCAGCTCGCGCTGACCGCGGCCGATCGGGATCATGCCGTCGATGGCCTTGATGCCCGTCTGCACCGGCTCGTGCACCGGCTTGCGTTCGATGACCGACGGCGCGTTCCGCTCGACCGGCCACTGCGCCGCCGCCTTGATCGGGCCCTTGCCGTCGATCGGGTCGCCCAGCGCGTTCACCACGCGGCCGAGCAGCCCTTCGCCGACCGGCACCGAGATGATGCGCCCGGTGCGCTTCACCTCGTCGCCTTCCTTCACCTTCGTCTCGTCGCCGAGGAGGATGACGCCGATGTTGTCCTCTTCGAGGTTCAGCGCCACGCCGCGCACGCCGCCCGGGAACTCGAGCAGCTCGTTGACCATGCAGTCGCGCAGACCGTAAAGGCGCGCCACGCCGTCGCCGACGGAGAGGACCTTGCCGACGTCTTCGACCGTCGCCGACGCGTCGAAGCCCGCGATCTCTCGCTTCAGGATCGTGGTGATTTCGGAGGGATTGATGCCCATGTCAGGGTGGCTCCGTATCTCGACGGCGCTTCAGGCGCGCGCGGAGAGCAGCTTTCTCTTCAGGCGATCCAGCTTCGACGAAACGGCGGCGTCGACCATCTTCGACTCGGCGACCAAGCGCAGGCCTCCGAGCAGCTCGGGGCGGACGCGCGCTTCGAGCGTCACCGGGCGCGACGTGGCCGCGGCGAGGCGGTCCGACAGGTTCTTGAGGAAGGCCGGATCGGCCTCCTTCGCGGTCTCGACCTCGACGCGCAGCACCCCCGACGCCTTCTCGAGCTCTTCGCCGAAGGCGAAGAAGAAGTCGGCGAGGATGACCTCGCGCCTCCGTTGCACGAGCACCGAGAGCAGGTTCTTCACCAGCTCGTGGCGGCCCGACGCGAGGCGCTCCTCCACCAGCCGGCGCTTCTCGACGCCGCGCGCCTTGGGGTCGGCGAGCTTCGCGAGGATCGACGGGTCGGCGTCGATCGCCCCCTTCAGCTCGGCGAGATCGACCGCGACGGCGTCGACGACGCCGCGGTCCTTCGCCAGCTGCAGCAGCGCCGTCGCGTAGCGGCGCGCGACGGTCAGGTGTTCGAGTCGGGCCATCGACGTCGCTCCGCGGTCAGGCGACCGTCTTGAATCGCGGAAGCACTTCTTCGGCGGTGCGGGCGAGATCCTCCTGCGACGCCGTGCGCTTCACGACGGTGCGGGTGATCTCGAGAGCCAGCTCGACGGCCGCGGTCTTGACCTCGGCGAGCGCCTTGTCGCGCTCCCCTTCGATCTGCCGCTTGGCCTTCTCGAGCAGCGCGTCGGCCTCGGCGCGCGAACGCGCGAGGATCTCGGCGCCCGCCTTCTCGGCCTTCTCGCGCGCCTCCTCCAGCGTCTCTTTGGCGCGCAACGCGGCCTCGTCGAGCTGGCGGCGGTACTGCGCGAGGGCCTGGTCGGCCTCCGCGCGCGCCCGCTCCGCCCCGTCGAGATCTCCGCGGATGCGCTTCTCGCGCTCCTCCACCATGCGCGTGATCGGGCCCCAGGCGAACTTCGCCAGCAGCACGAGCAGCAGGATGTAGGTGAGACCGCTCCAGAACGTCAGGCCGAAGCTGGGCTCCAGCGGATTGAACTTGGAAGGACCCGCGTCGTGCCCGGCTTCGGTCGTCGATCTCTCGACGGCCGGAGCGGGCGCTTGCATCGGGACGAGCGCGAGGCTCGCCGCGTCGAAGGTGTACAGCATGGGTCGGATCCTCGTCGGCCTTGGACGTTCCGTGCGATCAGGCGTTCTTGGCCGCGCCCTGGGCGACGATGAGCGCGAAGAACGTGAAGCCTTCGATGAGCGCCGCCGCGATGATCATCGCGGTGCGGATGGCGCCGGCGGCTTCCGGCTGGCGGGCGATGCCTTCGACCGACGACGACGCGAGCTTGCCGATGGCGGACGCGGCGCCCCAGGTGACGAAGCCGGCGCCGATGGCCACGAGCGGGATCAGGGACATGGTGTCGTTCACGGGATTCTCCGAGGGGTCGAATGAGTCGGGACGGGGCGAAGCGATGCGCGGCGCGGCGCGCCGCTCGCGGGCGATCAGTGCTCGGGGTGGACCGTTCCTCCCACGAAGAGCACGGACAGCATGGTGAAGACGTAGGCCTGCAGGAAGCAGACCAGAAGTTCGAGCGCGTTGGCGAAGAGGGCCAGGGGGACGCCGATCACGGCGGCGCCGTAGCTCTTCGCGATGAAGATCGTCGCGATGAAGGCGCCGATGACGAGGTGCCCCGCGATCATGTTCGCGAAGAGACGGATGGCCAGCACCGCGTGCTTGATGAAGAAGCCGATCAGCTCCAGGGGGAACAGGAGGAGGAGCATGATCTTCGGCACGCCCGGCGGGATGAACGTGTGCAGGAAGCCGCCGATCCCGTGCTCCTTGATCCCCGCGCCGATCGACAGGAGCAGCACCGAGGCCGCGAGCATGCCGGTCATGCCGAGGTTGCTCGTGGCGGTGCCGCCGATCCCCGGGATGGGGATCATCCCCATCATGTTCGTGACGTAGATGAACGCGAACAGCGTGCAGAAGAACGGGACGAACCGGTCGCCGTGATGCCCCATCGACGGGCGCACCAGCTGGTCGCGGATGAAGAGGACGAGCGATTCGCCGGCGTTCTGCAACACGCCGACCGGAACGAGCGACGAGCGACGGCCGGCGGCGCGCGCGAGCACGAAGAGCACGAAGCCGGAAAGCACCGCCATGATCCCGAACTTGGTGATCAGCGGGAATCCGCCCACGGTGACGAAGACGTGCTCCAGCGCGTGGAGGCGCACGTACTCCGAGGGGTCTCCCTTCGGGTCGCCGATCATCGCGAGCGTCGTCATGCGTGGTCCGATCTCAGGGCCCGTCGCCGCCGCCCGGGCCGCGTCGCTTCGACGCGCGGTCCGACCACCGGCACAGCACGAACACCTCGTGGTGCGAGAGCACGACGAACGCCGCCGCGCACCCCGTCGCGAGCGACCGCGCCGCGGCGGGATGAACCGCCGCCGCGTAGCCGATCGCCCCGCCGAACGCCGCGATCTTGACCAGCGTCGCCGCCAGCCAAGCCCGCAGGAACCGGTGGGGCGCCGCGACGAGCCCGTAGGCGAGGGTCGCGAACACGACGACTTCCGTCGCCGTCGCCACCGCCACGCCGACCTGCGCCGCCCGCACGTCCGGAATCCCCCACGAGGGTCCGAAGCGCGCCAGCGCCGCCGCCGTCGCCCCCGCGAGGGTCAGCAGACCCGCCGCGTAGGCCGCCGTCGCCCCGAGGGTCACTTCCGTTTCGCCTCTTCCCGATCGAGGGCGGAGACGACGCGAAGCAGATCCCAGATCGCGACCGCGATGCCGAGCAGAACGCCGACCGTCGAGCCCCACGGTTCGATGCCGAACCGCTCGCCGACCCATCGCCCGCCGTACCAGCCCGCCGCCGCAAGGGCCGCGAAGCTGAAGCCGACGCCGACGAAGCGCAGACCCTGTTGGAGGCCGCGCCTGTCGTCGTTCTCTCCCATGAATCCAACCGGTTCGCGTCGGTTCCGGGCGTCGAAACGCGTCGGAGGCCGAGCGGCCTTTCGAAGGCGCGGGACTCTATCGAGCGACGGCTTCGGAACAACGGCCGCGTCGCTGTCAAGAACTTTTTTTCCGTCGAGGCGCCGCGCGCGGCGTCGGCGCGCGCGACGCGGTTATTCTCCGCCCATGCCGCCCTTTCGACGCCTCGTCGTCGCCGGCGCCGCGTGCCTTCTCGCGCTGCCGTGCGGATGCGCCCACAAGCACGCCGACGTCGAAACGGGATCGCACCTCTGGGCCGACGTCTCCAACCGCGAGAACCAGTGGAAGGAGCTCGTGCTCCGCTACCAGGAGGCGACGCGGCGGATCGACGAGTACGCGGTGGAGATGGGCAAAGTCGAGGCGCGGCTGAAGGAGAAGAAGGAGGCCCTCGCGGCGAAGCGCGCGGAGCTGGCGCGCACCCAGGGCGAGCTGGCGGCGGCGACGAAGGACTCCGACGAGGCGCAGGCCGCGGCGGCCGCGGCGCGACAACGCGCCGCCGATGCGAAGCGCGGCGCCGAGGAGGCGACGAAGGAGGAGGCGGGCGAGGACCGTCGCAAGACCGAAATCGCCGCGCGGCTCGAAGAGAAGCGCCGCGAGCTGAAGGCGCTCGACGAACAGGAGGCCGACCTGAAGCGCCGCCTCGCGGCGGCCGTCGATCGCGCCGTCGTGCTCCGCGAGTCGACCTCCGGCGCGTCGCCGCGCGTCGTGCGGCTCACGCTGAACTCGGTGCGCCGCGACGGGATCGTCAGCGTCGTCGCCAAGGGATCCGACAAGCTGATCGTCGGCGACGTCGCCGAAGTCCGTCGCGCGGGCGAGCTGGTCGGCAAGCTCACCCTGATCGACGAAGTGCTTTCGGCGCCGACGTCCTCCGACGCGCCGGCGATCTATTCCGCGCGGTTCGAGGCCGACCGGGAGGGGCTCGTCCCCTTCCTCACCGACGAGATCGTCTGCGCGCCGCCCGATCGTTGAGCGCGGCGCCGCGCGCGCGTACCGTCGCGCCGCGCGCATTCCGGCCGCGCCGCGTCCGCCGCTTCGGCGCGCCGCCGCGCCCCCCCGCGACGCCTCCCATGGAAACCACCCTGATCATCGTGAAGCCCGACGGCGTCCAACGCGGACTCGTCGGACGCATCGTGAGCCGCTTCGAGGAGAAGGGGCTGCAGATCGTCGGCATGAAGATGACGACGATCCCGAAGGATCTCGCGGCGACGCACTACGAAGCGCATCGCGAGCGGAAGTTCTATCCGGGCCTCGTCCGGTTCATGACGTCGTCGCCGGTGGTGATCCTCGCGCTCGCGGGCATCAACGCGATCGCGATCTGCCGCAAGATGATGGGCGCCACCTTCGGCTCCAACGCCGAGCCGGGCACCATCCGCGGCGACTTCGGCGTGTCGAATTCCTACAACCTGATCCACGGGTCCGATTCGGTCGACGCCGCGAAGCGCGAGCTGCAGCTCTTCTTCAAGGAAGGCGAACTCGTCGAATGGCGCCCGGCGTCGCAGGCCTGGACCTACGACGCGAGCGAAGAGAAGGTCTGAACCTCCGGGGCCGCGCGGCGCCCGGCGGCGTCGCGTCGGCCGCGCCGCGCCCCATGGCCCTCGCCGCCGCCGAGCTGCATCTCGTCGCCGAAGAGATCGACGCGCTGTGCGCCGGGGCGCGCCTGCAGAAGATCCATCAACCGGCGCCCGACCGCCTCGTCCTCCGCCTCTTCCGCGAGGACGAGGAACGCGCGGTGCTCCTCGTCGCGCGCCCGGGGCTCGCCCGCGCCCACCTCACGCGCCGCGACTTCGAAAACCCGCGCACGCCGCCGCCCTTCTGCGCGGCGCTCCGCGAACTCCTGAAAAGCGCGCGCCTCGTGCGCGCCGCCTCGGCCCCGGGCGACCGCACGCTCAAGCTCGACTTCGACGTCTTCGACGGAACCCGCGTCGTCCGCCGGACGCTGGTCGCCGAACTGTTCGGGCCGCGTCCGAACCTCGCGCTCGTCGACGCAGCGCAACGCGTCCTCGCGGTCCTCGACGAACGCCCCGGCGGCCCGCGGCCGCTGGTCGTCGACGGCGTGTACGAGCCCCCGGCGCCGCCGGAGCGCGATCCCGCGCCGCGTCCGCCCTGGTCGGACTTCGGCGACGCGTTCCGCCCGCGCGCGCTCGTCGGCGGCGCGCTCTCCGAAGCGCTGGACGACTGGTTCGCGCCGCGCGACGCGGAGGCCGCGCTCGCGGAGGCGCGGGCCTCCCTCGCCGACGACCTCGGGCGCTCGCGGCGGAAGCTCCGGCGGCTCCTCGAGAACCTCGAGGCGGACCGCGCGGCGATCGCGCGGATCGACGACGTCCGGCGCGAAGGCGAGTTGCTGAAAGCCAACCTCGGCCTGCTCCGGCGCGGCATGAAGGAAGTCGAGCTCGACGACTGGTCGAGCGGCGAGGCCCGCCGCGTCGTCGTCCGCCTCGACCCGGCGAAGGCGCCGCAGGAGCAGGCCTCGTCGCGCTTCGAAGAGGCGCGGCGCCTCGAGCGCTCGGCCGAGACGACGGCGCTCCGGTACGACGCCGCGACGTCGAAGATGCGCGACGTCGAAGACGCGCTCGCCGCGCTCGACGCCGCGCCCGACGTTCCGACCGTCGTCGCGCTGCGCGCGCGTTGCGTACGCGACGGCCTTTGCTCCCCGCCTCCCCCGCCGCCGAAGCCGCCCGCCGCCGTCGAGAAGCCGAGCGCCGCCGAGGAGGCCCGCAAGTGCTACCGCGTCTTCCGGTCGGCCGACGGCCTCGACATCCTCGTAGGGCGCGCCGCCTCCGACAACGACGAGCTGACCTTCAAGGTCGCGAACGGCGACGACTTCTGGTTCCACGTGCGCGACTACGCGGGCTCCCACGTCGTCGTGCGCGCGCGCCCCGAGCTTCCGCCTGAGACGCTTCTCGACGCCGCCACGCTCGCGGTGCACTTCTCCAAGGCCGACTTCGCGGGGAAGCGCGACGTCTCCTGGACGCGTCGCAAGTTCGTCGCCAAGCCGCGCGGCGCCCCGCCGGGCCAGGTGCTGCTGTCGCAGCACAAGACGCTGCATCTCCGCGCCGACCCGGCGCGCCTCAAACGCCTCATCGACCCGGGCAAGGTGTAACGGCGTCTCGCGCGCGGGGAATCACCCGTGCCGTGCCGCGCACGGACCGCGGAGAGCCGTGCCGTGTTGCGCGTGGACCGCGGAAGGAGCGCCGTGCCGAGGGCGCAGCCCGAGGACGCGCCCGCATCGTCGGTCCGCTGCCGACACGGCATGGATGAAGTTCGACGAAGCAGGGCCGTCCCTCCGCTGCGCTTCGGGCGCGGACCTGCGGTCCACGCGTCGCACGTCGCCGGCGGCCCCCGGAACGACGTGCCGGCCGCGCCGACTACTTCATCGCGACGAAGGGGAAGCCGGCGGCGAGCCAATCCTTCGCGGAGACGCCGAGCAGGACGATCTGGTAGCGGTTGTTGAAGAACGGGCTCTTCGCGCCGCGGCCGCCGACGGTCTGGTGATAGGAGACGGACCCGCCCTCGAAGTCGAGGTCGCACATCTCGCCGCGCGGCGAGAGGCGCACCGACAGCTCGCGCGCTTCGATCGTCTTGTCGAGCGAACCGTCGGCGCCTCGGACTTCGACCACCGCGTCGCGCAGCTTCCGGTCGCGTACGCCCGACGCGGAGACGACCGCGTACTTCGACGAGCTGCGCACGCCGGCGAGCAGTCGGTTGAACGCCTCGCGACGCGCTTCGGTGAACGGCTGGTCGCGGGGTTCGGCGGGGGCAGCGTCGCCGCCCGAGGGCGCGCTCGTCGGGGCTTCGGCCTCGGCGGGAGGAAGGCCGGCCGCGGCGCGCGCCGCAGCCATGAGACGTTCCGTCTCCGCGTCTTCTTCCGACCGCGTCGGCGGAGGCGGGGTCGCCGCCGCGGCCGCGG
>DASPNK010000459.1:0-2458 GCA_035626575.1 Planctomycetota bacterium
GGTCGCGATCAGCGAGCGCCGCACCGAGTGGAACTGCACGAGGTCCTTCGCGAACACGAGGTCGAGCGTCCAGTCGAGCATGACGCGGAACTTCTTCTCGAAGCGGGGGAGCTTGAAGAGGTAGATCGTGCGCCAGAGCCACCAGGCTGGAAAACCGGAAACGTTGAGGCCGAAGATCCGCGCGACGCCGGTGCGGCGGCCGAGCGAGGCCAGCAGGCCGAGGGTCTTGAAGGCGAAGGGGCGCGGCGCGCCGCGACCGACGACGGCGGAGGCGACGTTGTCGGCGACGGTCGTCCCCTGGCGGGACGCGTGCTGGGCGGTGGGCGGGCAAAGGCCTCCCGACGGATCGGGGACCGCGGCGCAATCGCCGAGCGCCCAGACGCCCGGGCGGCCCGGGACGGCGAGGGTGGCGTCGACCGCGATGCGGCCGCGGTCGAGGGCGCACGGCAGCGTCTTCAGCAGCGGATGCGGCGCCGTGCCCGCGGTCCACACGAGGTTGTGCGTCGGGATGCGGCGGCCGTCGGCCAGGGTCACGCCGTCGGCGTCCTGCGCGGCGACCTTCGCGCCGAGGATCACTTCGACGCCGCGCTCCGCGAGCTTGCGGCGCGCGTAGGCGCCGAGCGCGGGGCCGAGCTCGGGAAGGATCTCGGCGCCGGAATGGACGAGCACGACGCGGAGCTTCGCCCGCCGGAGCCGGGGATGAAACGCGCGCGCCTGCTCGAGGAAGTCGTGGGCGGAGGCGACCGTTTCGACGCCGGCGAAGCCGCCGCCCGCCACCACCAGCGTGAGGTTGCGCTCGCGCACCTTCGGGCAGCACTCGAAGTCGGCCTCCTCGAGGCTCTCGATCAGCCGGCTCCGGAGGCGGATCGCGTCGCCGAGCTCCTTCATGGGAAGCGCGCGGCTCTCGAGACCGGGGAGGCCGTAGGTGTTCACGACCGACCCCAGCGCGAGGACGAGGTGGTCGTACGGCAGCTCGTGCGGGTGCTCTTCCCGGCCGTGCGAGACGGAGACGACGCGGCGGTCGAGGTCGATCGCGTGCACGTCGCCGTCGAAGAACCGCGTCCGGCGCAGCAGCTTCCGGACCGGGTTGACGATGTGCGTCACGTCGAGCTCGCCGGAGGCGATCTCGTGGAGCATCGGCGTGAAGAGGAAGTAGTTGTCGCGGTTGACGAGCGTGATCTCCACGTCCCGCCGTTTCCCGAGCCGCTTCTCCAGCCGCCGGGCCGCGTACATCCCGGCGAACCCGCCGCCGAGCACCAGAATGCGTTTGAGATCCGCCACGCCCCTTCGATGCCGCCGGCGGCGGGAGGTTTCCGGCGGCACGCCGCGACGGCGCCGCCGTGTCGCAGGGTTCGCCGACGTGGACCGCGGCAGTACCTCCGCGCGTTTCGCGTGCGGAGGAACTGCGCTCCGCACAGGCGAAGCGCGATCACGCCCGGCGGCGCAAGACGCGAAGGAGCGCAGGACCGCCGCACGCGAAGCGCGCGGCGGCCCTGCTCCGCCGAACGGCGGCGGCGATGTCGCAGGGTTCGCCGACGTGGACCGCGGCAGTACCTCCGCGCGCTTCGCGTGCGTAGGAACTGCGCTCCGCACGGGCGGTGCGCGATCACGCACGGCGGCGCGTCGCGAAGCGCGCGGCGGCCCTGCTTCCAGGGCGTCGGCCTACGCGGGTCCGTCGGTCAAGCCTCCGGCGCGCCTTCAGCCCCCGCGACGCGCGTGTGGATCGAACTGTACGGCCAGTCGAGCGCCGTCGTCGCAATTCCCGCTTGGACCGGGTTGAGCTCGATGTAGTCCCTGACACCCAAGCACGCGTCAGGGCTCTCGATGACCCGGTCGAAGTACTCGGGAAGCCAGACCCGCCCGCGCCGTCGTAAGAGTCGGTTGATCGCGATCGCGGAAGACTTCTTCCACCTCCGGACCACGGCGGAGAGTCGCCGGCGGGACGTCAAAGCAATCAGCGCATGAACGTGGTTCGGCATGACGACCCAAGCGAGGAGACGGTAGTCCTTGGACGCGAACCGATCGAGGACGTCGACGATGATGGCGGCGCAGGCGGGATTCGCGAGAAGACACGCCCCCCTCCCAGCATGAAGTTCGGCCTCGTATTCGGCGAAGAACCGCCGCGCATCCCTTCCTTCGGCGCTCGGGTCGACGGTTTCTTCCGGTGAGAAGAATCCGTGCGGGCGGCGCGCCGACCGAGGCACGCCCGCGTCGCTGAGCTTGAGCGTGACGAACTGGAACGCCCCGGGAGGATCGCGATGAGGCAGGTACCCTCGCGAGAACTCCGCGAACGTCCGGTAAACAGGACGCCTAAAGTCGTGCTTCACACGGAGAGGACGACGCACGACGCAGAGCGTTCGAGAAAGGCGCCGCCGGCGCCGCCGCCGCCCGCGGCATCAGGAGTTTCGCGATGAGGCCGGTCCAGCCGGTCTGGTGCATCGCGCCGACGCCGCGGCCG
>DASPNK010000460.1:0-3349 GCA_035626575.1 Planctomycetota bacterium
CGCGGCGGCCGGCGGCGGCGCGCCGTCGTTCGCGGCGGTCGTCGCGGCGGCGGGGGCCGCGGCGGGCGGGTTCGTCGACACCGTGTCGGGCGAGCTGGGCATGCTGTCGGGCGCGACCCCGCGGCTCCTGCTTTTCGGTCCGCCGGTCGCGCGCGGAGTCGACGGCGGCATGACCCGCGCGGGCACGGCGTGGGGCGTCGTCGCCGCGGTGCTCGCGGGCGCCGTCGGATTCGCGGGGTTCCTGCCGGCGTGCACGCCGTCGGCGGCGGCGGCGGCGGCGGTCGCGACGGCCGTCGGCGGCTTCTCCGGCACGCTCTTCGACAGCCTGATCGGCGCCGCCTTCGAGCGGCGCGGGCGCTGGGGCAACCAGACCACCAACTTCCTTTCCGGAACCGCGGCGGGCCTCGTCGCGTGGGCGGTCGCGGGAGGCGCCCGGTGAACGGACGCCTGCGCGCCTGGATCGAACTGACCCGCCCGTTCACGCTGCTGCCGCCGGCGATCGGCATGGTCTCGGGCGCGTGTTCGGCGCTCGGCGCGGGACGCGCCGAGCCGTCGCTGCCGGGCCCGCGCGCCGCGCTTTCCGTCGCCCTCGGCGCGCTGACCGCGGCGCTGCTCAACGCCGCGAGCAACGCCCTCAACCAGATCCACGACCTGGCGATCGACCGCGTGAACAAGCCCGAGCGGCCGTTGCCGCGCGGCGCGCTCACGGTGCGCGAGGCCCGCGTCGCGACCCTTGCGCTCTACGTCGCGGCCGTCGCCGCCGCGTTCTTCACGGGACCTCCCGGTCGTCGCGAGGTCGGGTGGATCGTCGTGTTCACGGCGTTCGCGACGTGGGCTTATTCCGCGCCGCCGCTTCGGGCCCGGAACTCCTGGTGGCTCGGGCCGCTGGTGATCGCGCTGCCGCGAGGGCTCCTGCTCAAGGTCGCGGGCTGGGGGACGCTGGCGTCGATTTTCGACGATCGCGAGCCGTGGGTGCTCGGGGCCGTGTTCTTCGTGTACGTGCTCGGCGCGGCGCCGACGAAGGACTTCTCGGACATGGAGGGCGATCGGCTCGGCGGTTGCGCGTCGCTTCCCGTCCGTTTCGGCGCCGCCCGCGCGGCCCGCGTCATCGCGCCGTTCCTCCCGCTTCCGGGCCTCCTGCTCGCGGCGTTGCCGTCGATCGTCGTCGACGGGCGCCCGTTGCTCGGCCTGCCGCCGTGGCCCGCCGCCGCGGTCGGCCTCGGCCTCGCCGCGCACGGCGCGTCGCTCGCGCGGTTCATGACCCGCGAAACGGCCGCGTTGTGCGATCCCCGAGACCGCCGCGTCTGGCGCGGGATGTACCTTCTGATGATGGAACTGCAGACCGCCGCGGCCGCGCTCTACTTCGTCGGAGGCTGAGCGGCGGCGCCGAGGAGTCGGAACGTCGCCCACGGGGCGCAGGTCGTCGGACGCGTTCCGCGGAATGCGGGTTTCGGCCGAGACGCGGGCGGAGGCGCCGGGGCGGCGGCGCAGCCGTCGCCGTGCGGCCGGCCGATCACGGGAGTCCACGTGACGACGGCGCCCGGTCCGCCGAAGTCCTCCGTCTCCCAGCGGAGCTCGCGGTCCGCGTGGGAGTCGGAGCGCCACGACGGCTTCCAGCGGTAGACGGCGCGGCCGTCCTCCTCCGTGCGCTCGAGCACCGACGCGTCCAGCGACGTCGTATGCACGCGGACGCGGCCGTCCGCGGCCGTCACGACGAGCGTCGCCGACCATTGGTGCGAGTCGACGCCGGGGTCGCGATCGAGCGGCGCGGAGAACCTGAACACCGGCTCGTCCTCCGCCCGCGCGCAGGGGAGCGCGGCGCCGTGCGCGGGATGTTCGGCGCGCAGCCCTCGGTCGACGAAGGCGTCGAGCACGGGAAAGACGTCCTCCGGCGCGGCGGCCGCGAACCCCTCCTCCAGGAGGCGCCCGAAGCGCGCGAGCCTGAGGCGCGGCGGCGGTTCGGCGGGATCCGGGAACTCGAAGGCGCCCGCGTAGCCGGCGGCGCGGAGAGCGGAGCGGATCTTCCGGGCGCCCGCTTCGGGGACGCCGACGAGCACGTCGAGGCCGCGTTCGCGCGGAGGGAGGAGGGAGGCGCGACGCTCGACGACCCGCGCGGCTTCGGCGCGCGCACGGTCGTCGGCCGCGCGACGCGCCGCGACGCCGGTCGCCTGGGGCGTCCACAAGAGGAGCAGTCCGCACGCCGCGGTGATCGCGCCGGCCCGCGTCCGGACGCCCGCGGTCCAGGCGGCGACGGCGCTCGCCGCGGCGAGCGCGGCGAGGAGCGCGCCGAGCGACGGCGTCGCATCGGCGTCGAGCGGCGAGCCGCACCGGGAGGCGGAGGCCGCGGCGAGCGTTCCGGCGACCCACGCGAGAGCGCCGAAGCCGTCGACCGCGGAAGGGCGGCGCCGTCCGGGCGCGAGCGCGAGAAGGAGGACGCCGACGCCCGGCGCGAGCAGCGCGGTGGCCGGCGCGGACGCTGCGCGGCCGAACAGGACGCGGACGCCGTCTGCGAAGCCCGCGGCGTCGACGCCGCCGACGAGGGCGATCCCCGCGACGCCGGCGGCGACCGCGCCGACGAAGCGCCGCGGCGCCGCGACCGTCGCGAGGGCGACGCCAGCGCCGAGGAGCGCCCACGGCGCGACCCGGACGTCGAGACCCGCGGTGCGCGTCCCGCAGTGCAGCCCGAGGGTCGCCGCGGCCGCGGCGGCGGCGGCGCTCGACCCGAGCCGGCGGCGGGCGGCGGCGTAGAAGGCGGCCGAGGCGACCGCGACCGAGGCCGCGCCGGCGAGTCGGAGCCGGACGGCGTCCGGGATGTTCGCGACCCCGGCGTCGATCAGCGCCGCGACCTCCGCGGGCGAGTTCGTCGCCCCGAGTCCCGCCAGGAACGCGGCGATTCCGGTCGCCGCGGCGACGGCGCTCGCGAGGGCGATGTCGCGGCGGGCGATCCGACGCGGAGCGGGCGGCGCCGGCGCCGCGACCACGCTCGGGGCGGGGGCGTCGCCGCGTGCGGGGCCACGCCGCACCGGGGGCCGGCGGGCGCCCTGCGCCGAGGGGGTCGAAAGGGCGGCCGGGGCGTCGACGACGGGGGAGTCCTTCACGCCTCGCCTATCGGCAAGGCGGGGCGGCCGGCTGTCGTCCGGCGGCCTGACGTCCTGTCGCTACGGGAATCCCTCCCGGCTCCGTATAAGCGACCGGCGCCTCAGGGCGCCGCGGAGGCCCTGTCCCGTGTTCTACTTCGATCCGCTCTACTTCATCCTGGTCGGCCCGGCCCTGCTCCTCAGCCTGTGGGCCACGTTCCGCGTGAAGTCGACGTTCCACCGCTGGTCGCAGGTCGGAGTCCGCGCCGGGG
>DASPNK010000461.1:0-3025 GCA_035626575.1 Planctomycetota bacterium
GGCCCACGCTTTTCCATGGATTCTCCCCGCAGCAAGACGGTCGAGCCGCAGGAGACGTGCTGCGGGCGCGAGACGCCCGTGCTCGTCGCGGTCAACCTCTACGCGGCCGACGCGTTGGAGCCGCTCAAGCGCTGCGCGGCCGAAAGCGGTTGCCGCCTCTTCGCCGCCCTCGAGGGCGCGAAAGAGGCCTACGTCGTCGAGGGGGTGCCCGAAGCGCTCCAGCGGCTCCGCAACCTGATCACGCCGATGCCCGGGCTCCGCCTCGTCCGCGAGTCGATCGAGTGGGCCTTGGGCGACGCCGCGGCGCCGCAGGGTCTGCCTCAGCTTCACGAGGGCCTCTACAAGCAGACCGCGGTCGCCGAGGAGATGCCGGTCGAGCCCGGGACCGCGCTCTTCGTCTCCAAGGACTTCACCTTCGACGCGGCCCACAAC
The DNA here is from genome assembly GCA_035626575.1 of Planctomycetota bacterium. Lineage (GTDB taxonomy): Bacteria > Planctomycetota > CAIWVZ01 > DASPNK01. Next base: position 433 of record DASPNK010000461.1, read on the forward strand.
CTGCCGCGGTACGTCGGGAAGTGCGAGCGCCTGCACGGCCACACCTTCAAGCTCCGCGTCACGGTGAAGGCGCCGCTCGACACGTGGTCGGGCATGGCCTTCGACTTCAACGCGTTGAAGAAGGCGGTGAGCGAGCGGGTCGTGGCGATCCTCGACCACTCGTACGTCAACGAGATCGTGCCCAACCCGTCGGCGGAGTTCATCGCGATCTGGGTGTGGCGGCGCCTCTCGGACCTCCCGCTGTTCGAGATCAAGGTCTGGGAGACGCCGACTTCCTTCGTGACGTACCAGGGCCCGCCGCGAGTCGGCGAGCCCGGGTCGCCGCCCCGTCACGGGGCGGCGTAGGTCAGCGAGATCTCGTCGACCCGCGGCAGCGACGCCGCGAGGTTCGGCGTCCCGACCGCCGACGGATCGATGGCGCCTCGGATTCGGAACCGCACGAAGCGGTAGCCGTCGAGCGCGTCCAGCGTGCCCGCGACGATCGGCGCGCCGTTCGCCGTGGTCTTCAGCGTCCCGAAGTCGGGCGACGTCCCGCTGAAGTCGGCGTGCGCGCCCTCGTACGTCACGACCAGCGACGCGCCGGGAAGGGACCCCGGCACGACGGTTTCGGTCGCGGCGATCCAGTCGGGCGCGAAGGTCCCGGAGTCGAAGAACTGCGAGACGGCTTCGCCGCCCAGGCCGCCGCCGACGACGAACGCGGGCGGACTCGAAGCGACGACGGCGCCGACGCTGGTCGACGCGACCACCGGCTGCGCGGTCGTGTTCTCGAGTTGGATGAGGCCCTGACCGCCCCCGCCCGAAGCCCAGTTGGCGCATCCGGTGGTCGTCGTCCCGCCTGCCCGCGCAGGTCCGATGACCTGGAGGATCGACGTCGGGGTCGCCGAGAACGGACCGATCGACTGCAGCCAGATCGATCCGCCGGAGCCGGAACCGCCGTGGCCGGCGAGAAGCGCTCCGAGCCCCCCGGCGCCGCCGTTCGCGCTGATCGTCGCCGTCGACGTCAAGGTGAGCGCGCCGAGCGCAGACCATCGAAGCGCGCCGCCGCCGCCGCCGCCGCTTCCGCCCTGCTCGTCGTTGTTCGGCGGGTTGGTCGTCTCCAGCCTGTCGCCGCCGCCGCCGCCGCCCGAGCCCCCGATGGGCGCGACGATCGGCGGAATGAACCCCGCAAGCACGGGTCTCGGCTGCGCGATGTAACCGGGCGCGGCGACCGAGGCGATCGGGGTGCAGCCGTTCGCGATGGACGTGCGAGGCGATCCGGGCTCGCCCGGCGTCGCTCCCGAGCCGCCCGCGCCGCCCATTCCTCCGAGCTCTCCCGGGAAACTCGCCGGGAAGAACCCGGAGTCGCCGCCCTGTCCGCCTGCGTACGCCGGACCGCTCGGGCCTAGGTTGGGCTGGCCGTCGATCGGAGGCCCGAAGCCGTCCTGCCCCGCGAACGTGTGCGTGCCGGGAGGCGTTTCCAGATCGGATTGCGACGCCATGCCGCCGTCGCCGCCGCCGGCGTTGCCCTTGCCGCCGATCACCCAAGGGGTGTTCCCCGGGACGGAAGAGCCGTTATTCAGCACCCCGTTCCGCGCCGTCTGATCCCAAGGCTGGTTCGGCGCCGGGTTCGGGGTCGAGCCCGTCCCGAGGTTCAACAGGCCGGAGGCCGTCGAGTCCCCGAGGCATCTGAGGTGCACCGGCCACGGCCCGATGAAGCGGAGCGAGGACGAGGGGCCCAGCAGGAAGGACTGGAAGTTCCAGACGCCGCGCCGCGATTGCGGGACGCCGCCCACGGTGATGACCTGGTCGGTGTCCATGATCAGGCCTCCGCCGAAGAGCACGAACGCGCCGTCCGAGCCGTCCCCGAAGATCTGCGAGGCGTCGCCGAAACGCGCCGACCCCGGTTGGGGCGCGACGTCGGGCGCCGCCGCCGTGCCCCAGGAGGCGACGCCGGTCAGCGACGACAGGCGCGCGGCGTCGTCGAACGTCTCGACGAACGCCGGCTGCGTCGCGTAGGGCGCGGCCACCGTCGCGAACAGGCGCGCCGTCGCGGGCGTCCCCGGCGCGGCGCCGAGCGCATTGCCGACGAAATCGGTCAGGGTCGGCGCAACGAGGATCTCGTAGGTGCGCCCCGGCGCAAGCGGCTCGACCGCCGTGAGCTCGAGCTTCGACCAGAACCGGCCGGCGGCGACGTCGGCCTGCTCGAACACGACCGTGCCGGGCACGTGCGCGCCGGAGAGCGCGTCGCGCACGACGAGCGCGTCGGGGCCGATCGAGGCCGGCCACAGCGCTTCGCTGATCTGCACGGTCACGCGGTCGCCTTCGATCGAAGCGGCCGGGATCGGGGCCGGCGCCGGATCGGAGGCCGCAGGCGTCGTCTCGACGACGAAGGGCGGTCCGGGGACGACGTCGTCGAAGCCCGTCAGCGTGCAGTCGGCCACGGTGGCGAACGAGGCGGTCGCCGCGTTGGTCAGCGGTCGGCCCGCGACCTGCACGGCGCCCGCGAGCAACGTGACGTCATAGACCGTGCCGGGCGCGAGCCCCGCCGCGCAGGGGCCGGCGACCGGCGGCAGCGCCGGACGGAACGCGAGGCGCCGGCGGTTGCCCGCGGGCA
>DASPNK010000462.1:0-2807 GCA_035626575.1 Planctomycetota bacterium
GGCCGCGAGGTCGCGGACCATCCGGGGCACCTTGGACCACACGTGCTCGATGGGCTGCATGCGCGTCTTCATGACGCCCTCCTGCAGCTCGGACGTGATGTGATTGAGGCGCTGCGAGGCGGACCCGAGGGCGACGTCGCCGCGCGCCTGGACGTGTTGAAGCACCTGGTTCCGCGCGAGCACCAGCTCGCCGACGAGGTTCATCAGCTTGTCGAGCAGCGCGACGTCGACGCGGATGGTGTCGTCGGCGACGCCGGCGGTCGCCGCATCCTCGGGCCGGACCTCCTCGGCGCCGCGAACGGCGGCGAGGGGCGCCGAAGGCGGCGCCGTCGCGACGGGAGCGGCGCCGCCGAAGTCCACGGGAGACGGCTCGAGAGGAGGCGTCGCGGCGGCGTCTTCGGGCGTCTCGCCGCGCGCGGGCTCGCAGGTTCGGCCGGCGGCCAGCGCGCCGAGCGTTTCGCGGAGCGCGGCGTAATCCTCCGGACCGTCGTCGCCGTCGCGCTCGATCAGCCGGAGCATCGATCGGACGGCGTCGCCGGACGCGAGCAACGCGTCGGCCACGTCCGGCGAGAACCGGAGCACGCCGTCGCGCAGGCGGCTCAGCAGGTTCTCCGCGACGTGCGCGACGGTCTCGAGCTTCTTGAAGCCGAGGAAGCCGCACGCGCCCTTCACGGTATGGACGGTGCGGAAGATCCGGCCGACCAGCTCGCGGTCGGAGGGATCCCGCTCGAGAGCGAGCAGATCCTGGTCGAGCCGATCGAGATTCTCGAAGCTCTCGACCAGGAACTCCTTCAGTACGTCGTCCATCTCCGACATGCCGCCCCCGTCCGTCGGCGAAGCGATTTCTGTATCGGAGCGACGGACTTCCCGGCTGAACCCCGGCGCGCGCATTTGGGCGCGCGGCGCGGCCGGCGGCGGCCCGCGCGCCGCGACGACGGCGGGCGGCGGCCGGCGGGACAGCCGCCGGCGCTACGACCGCGGTCCGGTTCGCGTATGTTCAAGCGACGTCTGCCGGGCCGACGAAGACAAGGGTCGGCGCCGACGGAACGCGTCACGGCCGCGAGGGCTTCGCGGGCGTCGGCGACGAAGGGACCTGATGCCCCGCAGACCCGACTTGATGAAGGACTGGGACCGGCTGCCCGCGGCCGAACGGCGCGCCCGGTCCATCGACCGTCTGCGTCGCTACCTGAAGACCCAGGTCCTTCCCTACAGCCCGTTCTACGCCCGCAAGGCGGCCGAATGGCGGCTGGATCCCGACGCGCTCCGCACCTGGGACGATCTCCGGCGCATCCCCTTCACCGTGAAGCAGGACCTGCTTCCGACTCCCGAGCGCCCGAACGGGGCGAAGGATTTCATCCTTCATCCGACGGCGGAGACGATCCGGGCCCGCGCGCCGAAGTCGGAACTGCTGAAGCTGGCGGCGCGGCGGCTGGTTTCGGGAGGGAAGGCCGTCGAGCGCGCGCTCGTCGCCGAGTACGCGCCCGCGTCGGTCATCTTCACCACCGGCCGCAGCAGCGGGTCGGTGCCGTTCTTTCTGACGCCCTACGACGACCGGATCCTTCTGGAATCGGGGCGCCGCATCACCCGCCTGCTCGGCCTCGAGGCGGGCAAGGATCGCACGGTGAGCCTTTTCCCCTACGCGCCGCACCTCGCCTTCTGGCAGGTGGCGTATTGCGGGATGGCGACCGGCGTCCTCACCCTCAACACCGGCGGCGGCAAGATCATGCCGACCGACAAGCTCGTCGGCGCCATCGAGACGATGCAGCCGACGTGCGTCGCCGGCATGCCCGGGTTTTTCTATCACGTGCTTCGGCGTGCGGCCGAAGCGGGCCGCGACTTCTCCTCCGTCAAGGTGGTCGCGCTCGGCGGCGAGAACGTGCCGCCCGGCTTCAAGGCCAAGGTGTCCGACTCGCTGGCGAAGGTGGGCGCGCCCGAGGCGAAGATCGCCAGCGTCCTCGGGTTCACCGAGTCGCGCATGTGCTGGACGGAGTGCGTCGGCGCGGACCGCACCGGCTTTCACACCTACCCGGAGTGGTCCCTGTTCGAAATCGTCGATCCCGACACCGGCGAGCCCCTCCCCGAAGGGTCGACCGGCGAACTGGTCTACACCTCGCTCGACGGGCGCGGCACGCCGGTGATCCGCTACCGGACCGGGGACGTGGTCGAGGGCGGGCTGATCGAGACCGAACCGTGCCCGGGTTGCGGGCGCCACGTCACGCGCATCCGCTCGAACCTCCGCCGCCGCTCCAACGTGAAAGCCCTCGACGTCGGCAAGATCAAGGGCTCGCTCGTCAACCTCAACGCGCTGAGCGAGCTCTTCGCCGGCGACCGCGACCTCGAAGAGTGGCAGCTGGAGATCCGCAAGCGCAACGACGACCCGATGGAGGTCGACGAAGTCGTCCTCCACGCCGCGCTGCGGGCGGGCGTCGAACGCGCCGCCTTCGAGCGGCGCATCCGCGACGCGGTGCGCGCCGCCGCGGAAGTGGGGCTCAACGACGTCTTTGTCGAAGACACGCCCGCGCTGCTCCGCCGCATCGGCATGGAGACGCTTCAGAAGGAGGAGCGCATCGTCGACCGCAGGCCGAAGCCGGAGACCGCCGCCCGATGACCGGACCTTCCCGACCCTCCCTCGCTCTCGCGCTCGGCGGCGGCGGCGCCCGCGGCCTCGCGCACATCGGCGTGCTCGACGTGTTCGCCGAGGCGGGCGTCGTGGTGGACCGCATCTTCGGCGTGAGCGTGGGGTCGATCGTCGGCGCCGCATACGCCTTCGAGCCGGACCTCTCGGCGCTTCTGCCGCGCGCCCTCGG
>DASPNK010000463.1:0-2851 GCA_035626575.1 Planctomycetota bacterium
GCCCGGCGCGCGTCCGGGCCCCGTTCCGAAGGACTTCGGACCGCAGCTGGCGACGCTCGTCGACGTCGCGCCCCGCGGCCCCGGCTGGGTCCACGAGATCAAGCTCGACGGGTACCGCATCCTGGCGTTCGTCGACGGCGCGCGCGTGCGGCTGATGTCCCGCAACGACAAGGAGTGGACTCCCCGCTTCCCGGAGGTCGTCGACGCCCTCGCCGACCTCGGCGTGCGCGCGGTGATCGACGGCGAAGTCGTCGCCTTCGGCGCGAACGGGGCCGGCGACTTTCAGGCGTTGCAGAACGCCATGCGCGCCGGCGCCGAGGCGACGCTGGCCTACTTCGCGTTCGACCTCCCGTGGTACGAAGGCGTCGACCTTCGCGGCGCGTCGCTCCTCGACCGCAAGCGCCTGCTCGAGCGGCTCGTCGCGTCGGCGGGCGCGTCGCCGACGCTCTTCTACAGCCCGCACGGCGAGGGCGAAGCCGATGAAATCCTGAAGCACGCCTGCGACCGGGCGCTGGAAGGGCTGGTGTCGAAGCGCGCCGAGGGTCGCTACGTGTCGCGCCGCACCCGGGACTGGGTGAAAGTGAAGTGCGGCCGCCGCCAGGAATTCGTCGTCGGGGGCTACAGCGCCCCCGGAGGCGCCCGCGTCGGATTCGGTTCCCTGCTGCTCGGCGTGTACGACGGCGACGCTCTGAAGGTCGCGGGGCGCGTCGGCACCGGCTTCGACGACGCGGCGCTGCGCCATCTGCTCAAGCGCATGAAGCCGCTGCGGCGCGCGACGCCGCCGTTCGTCGACCCCCCGCGCGGCGCCGACGCGCGCGGCGTCACGTGGATCGAGCCGAAGCTGGTCGTCGAGGTGGAGTTCCTCGAATGGACCCGCGAAGGCTCGCTGCGCCACCCGTCGTTCGTCGCGCTCCGTGAGGACAAAGACCCGCGCGAAATCCGGCGCGAGAGGGCGACGCCCGTCGAGAAGGTCGAGGCGTCCGAGCCGGAAGCGCCCGTCGCGGACTCGGCGCCGCGAACGCGCCGCCGCGGCGCCCCGCCGGCGTCCGCCGTCGACGCGGAGAGGCCGCCGGGTCGCCCGCCCGCGGCGCCGAAGACCCGGTCCGGCGAGCGCATCGACGTCGCGGGCGTCTCTCTGTCCAATCCCGATCGCGTTCTGTTCCGGGATCCGCAGCTCACCAAGCTCGACGTCGCCCGCTACTACGTCGCCGTCGCGGATCGCATCCTCCCCCACGTCGTGAACCGGCCGCTCGCGGTGGTGCGGTGCCCGGAGGGCGAGGGCAAGGAGTGCTTCTTCCAGAAGCACGTCACGACGTCGACGCCGAAGGCGATCGCCTCCGTGAAGATCGAGGAAAAGGAAGGCGAGATCGAAGACTGCCTGATGATCCGGGATCTCGAAGGTCTCGTTGCGCTCGTGCAGATGGGCGTGCTGGAGATCCATCCCTGGGGCTCGCGAGCCGACGATCCCGAACTGCCCGATCGCATCGTCTTCGACCTCGACCCCGGCCCCGGCGTGCCGTGGGCGCGCATGGCGGAGGCTGCGCGCCAGGTTCGGGACGCGCTCGGCGCGCTCGGGCTCGCGGCGTTTCTGAAGAGCACGGGCGGCAAGGGGCTCCACGTCGTCGCTCCGCTGAAGCGGAAGGCGGGGTGGGACGAGGTCAAGGAGTTCAGCCGCGGCATCGCGCTCGGCATGGAGCGCGCCGATCCCGGGGGATTCGTGTCGAAGATGACCAAGAGCCGCCGCGAAGGGCGCATCTTCGTCGACTACCTTCGCAACGGCCGCGGCGCGACGTCGGTCGCGGCGTGGTCGACCCGCGCACGCCCGGGCGCGCAGGTCTCGATGCCGCTGCGTTGGGACGAGCTGACCGACGAGAAGGCGGACGTCGACTTCGACGTCGCGCGCGCGCTCGAGCGCCTTCGCTCGCGCCGCGCCGATCCCTGGAAGGATCTCGAACCGGAGGCGCGCCCGCTGACGGCGTCGATGATGAAAGCCGTCGCCGCCGCGGCGCGCGGGTCTTGAGGTTTCGGCGCCTTCGCAGGCCCCGCGGCGCGCCGTCTCGCCGTCACGGGAATTGCGGCTCTATCTAACGGATGACCCGCCCGAGGAGCCCTCATGATCGCGCGCAAACCCCGTCGGCAACGTGGAGAGAAGGTCCGGTACGCCGTGGTGGGCCAGGGGTACATCGCGCAGGCGGCGATCCTGCCGGCGTTCAAGCACGCGAAGAACTCGGAGCTCGCCGCTCTGGTCTCCGACGACCCGGTGAAGCTGCGCGAGCTCGGGCGCAAGTACGACGTCGCCGGCCTCTACGACTACCGCCAGTACGACCAGCTGCTCTGGAGCGAGGAGATCGACGCCGTCTTCATCGCGTTGCCGAACGACATGCACCGCGACTTCTCGGTGCGCGCGGCGGAAGCGGGCGTGCACGTCCTCTGCGAGAAGCCGATGGCGCTCTCCGAAGAGGACTGCGAGGCCATGATCGCGGCGGCCGAGGATCACGACGTGCGGCTCATGATCGGCTATCGCCTCCATTTCGAGGAGGCCAATCTCCGCGCGATCGAGATCGTGCAGAACGGCGAGATCGGCGAGCCGCGGTATTTCAGTTCCTGCTTCAGCATGCAGGTGGAGGCGGGGAACATCCGCGTCACCGCGGCGCGCGGAGGCGGCCCGCTCTGGGACATCGGGGTCTACTGCATCAACGCGGCGAGGTACCTGTTCCGCGACGAGCCGATCGAGGTGCAGGCCTTCGCCGAGAACAACGGCGAGGCGCGCTTCGCCGAAACGCCCGAAGCGGTCGCGGCGACGCTGCGCTTCCCCGGCGCGCGGCTCGCGTCGTTCGTGTGCAGCTTCGGC
>DASPNK010000464.1:0-3710 GCA_035626575.1 Planctomycetota bacterium
CAGGACGCTCGCCTGCCGCAAGGCGGCCTTCGCCGTCATGGAGCGGTTCGGACTGGTCAGAATCACCGGAGGCCGGGCGCCGTCGTCCCGCCGCAGGTCAGTGCCAAATTAATGTGCGCGGTACAGGCCGGTCGGGGGGCGGCAGGATGGTTCCGAGCTCTGCTGAGCGCGGAAACGATAGGTGGCCGACAATTCATCATCCTACGAGAGAACGCGCGCCTCATTGAGCGTCAATGGAAGGGTGCTTTCTCATGGATGCTCGGTGTCGCTTGTACGCGACGGTACCTACACCACGAGGGCATCCGTTGGATCGCGCCATGCAGCGCGTTCTACCCAGCAAGGCTGCGCCCTGTAGCGGTTCCTACGTGGCACCGCGCGTACCCTCCAACGCGACTTACCGTGGAACCAGTGGCCAACGTCGGGTTGATGCCCGATTATGTCGTCCTGCGCGGGCCTAATCCTCGCAACCGGCTGTTTGATGTAATTGAGTCAAAGGGAACCGCGAGGGCCGTAGCTGGCCTGAGGAACTGTCCCCAGGAATGGCGTGCACAGGTCGACAATGCTCAATTGCGACTCTGCAACAGGCGCATTCAAGTAGCGAGGAGACTGGTAGTTGCTACCCGCGTAAATTTCAGCGGTAGTCGTCCAATCAGTAGACGGTTGGTCTCTCGCGCGTGGAACTCTATAGCGCCAGAGGCCGATGCGTCCGATGCAGCCGAAGTCGAAGTCGTGGCTGCAAGTCTGTATGGTATTTGCATTCGGTTCAGACGACTTGATGACGCGCGCCGCATTGCCGACGCCTCCGGTCGGCGATTGCGTGTAGCTGCGACTGTTGCGGATGCAGATCTTCCAGTCACGTCGCATTTTGAGGGCCAGGCATCTCGCGCTGCCTCAGGAGTGGTTTTCTCATCGGGCATAGAGCGGCTAATTGAGCATTTCTCGGAAGCTCATGAGGACCGGCTCATGCTCGAAAAAGTTGCGACGGAAGAGAAGGATATCGACCGCTGGATACTGTCGGAACGCAAAGCGCGAGCGGGCCAGTCGCGAGCAATTGCTGGGTACGGCGTGGCTGTAGACATCGACACATTCTTGAAAGACGCGCAGGACGGTAACCCGGAGTAAGCGTGCCGCCGCAACGCCATCGAACGACTATCCGTTTGCGTTGAGGCTCGGAAGCGCAGCTTTCGGTTGGATGTGTCACTTAAGTCTTGCGCTCTACAGATTCCAGCGGCCGCGGTACGTTTCGCCGCCTGGCATTCACCGCGGCATCGGACTGCGTGCGGCGCACTTGACGCCGAATGCGGACCCGACGCCGCGATCGCTTCCTGAACTCTCGTGAACCCACGCCGCCGCGCGCAGGTCGAACCTTCGGCGCCGATGCGGACTGTCGTGGACGGAGAGGGTGCAAGCATCTCGCAACCGGCCCGAACGGCGCGGCGCGAACGATGCGAAAACGCCTGAGTTTCCGCGGGATTCTGTAGCGGTCCCGGCCCGATTCGAACGGGCGACCTGCGGTTCCGAAGACCGACGCTCTATCCAGCTGAGCTACGGGACCTGGCGCGCGGGAGCGAGCCCGCGCGGGGCGGCGGATCTTAGCCGGGGTGCGGCGAGAGGCGAAGCGCGGGTCGGGACGGGGTCCACGCCAGGTGGAAGCGTCGCGGGTTGGCGGTGAGCCGGTTCGGGGCGAGCGGATCAGGATCGCGCCGCCCGGCGGCGCCGGTAGGCTTGCGGCGCATGAGCGGCTCGGCGACGACGGCAGGACGCGGCGGCGAACGGTTCCACCCGGCGTACCTCGTTGGATTCGTCCCGATGGGCGCGGGACTGGTGTTCTCTCATCGGAAGCGGCCGTGGACCGAGACGCCCATGGCCATGGCTGCGGCGACCGCCGGAATCTGGTGGAGCTGCGCCGTCGCGGTCTTTCTCGATCCGCGCGGCAGGGTCGACGGCACGCTGACTCGAAACGTGCGCACCCTGGTGCGCGCGGGGCTCTTGTCGCTCGGCACGGCGTGCATTTCCGCGGCTTTCGTGTTCCAAGACGTCGCGGAGACGGGCCGACGCCCGTCGGTCATGCACGACCTGCGCGCCTGGGCCGTGATTATCGCGCTGTTCGCCGGCAACGCGGCGTCGTGGATCCGCGTCGCGCCGAAGGTTCCGCCCGCCTCGGACAAATACGCCTTCGACCCTCGGACGCCGAAGCCGGGCGCGTGACGCGCGCGGAGCGGAGATGAAGTCGACCCAGCGAGCCGGACGGGCGGCGGCAGGCACGAGGGCCGTAGTCCCTCGTCGAAACGATCGGCCGGTCCTCCCGGACGTCCTCGGGCCGAAGCTGCGCGTCGTCTTCTGCGGGACCGCGGCGGGGGCGGCGTCGGCGCGGCGGGAGGCTTACTACGCGGGGCCGGGGAATCGGTTTTGGGCCACGCTCTTCGAGGCGGGATTCGTCGGGGAGGCGTTGACGCCGGAGAGGTACCGAGAGGTGCTGCGCTTCGGCGTCGGGTTGACGGACCTTGCGAAGCACGAGGCCGGCAACGACGACGAGCTTTCCGAAGGCGCGTTCGACGTCGACGGTTTTCTCGAACGCATCGAGACGGTCGCGCCGCAGATCATCGCGTTCACCAGCAAGAACGCCGCGCGGGCGTTCCTGGGGCGGGACGTCGACTACGGTCTCGTGCGGGAGCGCCTCGGCGACACGCGGCTGTACGTGCTCCCCTCCCCTTCCGGCGCGGCGCGCGGGGCTTGGTCGATCGCCCCGTGGCGGCGGCTTGCGCGGATGGTCGGCGCGGGGGAGATGACGCGGCGCGCTGCGGCTTCGAGGCGGCGCGGGACGCGCCGGGCGCCGTGATGAAGCCCTTGCGAGGTCTCGTCGGCTTCGTGGCATTCTGCGTCGCGTGTCTTGCGGCGGCGTGGTGGCTGGCGGGCGGGTTTCGGCCGCATCGGGGGCGCCTGGTTGCGGCCGCCGACGGCGCCGTCCTTCTCGCGCGGCTCGATCAGGTGGCGGCGGAGGTCGCGCGGCGGTCGACGGCGGCGAACGTCGCGCTGTATCCCGCGACGGTGGAGGAAGTCGTCGAGGAACTCGCGCGCGACCGGCTGTTCGGCTCGTTCGCCGTGCGCGGCGCCGACGGACGGACCGAGCGCTTGCGATCGCTCCTCGCCTGCTGCATGCCGTGCGACGCCGAACGCTTCGTCTGCTGGGATCTGCCGCACGTCCCGCCGACTGGGTCGCCGGTCCGACTGCGGATGATCGCGTTCGAGAACGCGACGGCGACGACGCCGGAGACCGTCGCGGAGTTTGTCTTCGAAAACCGCCTCGGCGTCGGGCGCCACGCGGTCGTTCTGCCGGAGGCGTTCCGGGAGCTCGACCTGATCCAGCTCTACGGCGACGCCGGAACCTGGTCGGCGGAGCGCGCGTCGTCGTCGACGGGGCCGCTCTGCATCTTTCGGTTCCGACCGCGGCAAGGGACCCTCGACATACTGCCGATGCGCTTCTGGAACGAGTGCCGCCACCGCCCGTCGGAGAGGCTCGAGCAACTCTTCTACGACGCCGAGCGCGGGCTCTTCTACGGCTTCGGCGACCGCTACCCGCCGTCGGTCGTGTCCGGCGACGCTCGATCCGTGCGACAACTCCGCGGCATGCCGCGGCGGCGGTTTTTCATGTCGGATTGACCGCGTCGCGGCCTCCGATCCTGCGAGACCGCTCGGTAGACTCCGCCCGT
>DASPNK010000465.1:0-4077 GCA_035626575.1 Planctomycetota bacterium
CCTGCACCGACAGGAGGCGCGAGGTGGAGATCAGCTTGATCAGCAGCGGAAACGCGTCGTCCGGCCGCGCGCCTTCGAGGAACGCCTCCGGGTCGGCGCGGAAGAGGTCCGCCAGCGAGACGCCGTCCGACGGGACCAGCGCGTCGCGCCCGGCGATTCCCGACGCTTCCCACGACTCCCCGAGCGGCGCCTCGGCCGGGAAGCGCTTGCCGTAGCGGCGCTGCAACGCGTCGCCGCCCCACACCGTCGACAGCAGGAACGGATCGAGCGGGACCAGGGGGCCGGTCATCGGCCGGCCTCGGCGAGAAGTTCCGCCGCCTGCGCCTCGGCGTGCGCCGACGCGCCCGCGCCGCCGAGCATCTCCGCCAGCTCGCGCACCCGTTCGCCGCGGTCGAGCGCCCGCACCACCGTGACGGTGCGACCGTGTTCGACGCGCTTCTTCACCAGCAGGTGGCGGCGCGCGTACGCCGCGGTCTGGGCGAGGTGCGTGACCACGAGCACCTGGTGGTGGGTCGCCAGCGCGGCGAGCCGCCGGCCGAACGCGACGCCCGCCCGCGCCCCGACGCCCGCGTCGATCTCGTCGAAGATGAGCGTCGGCATGCGATGCCGTCCCGCCAGCGCGCCCTTCAGCGAAAGCAGCACGCGCGCCAGCTCGCCGCCGGACGCGACGTCCTCCAGCGGACGGGGCGCCTCGCCGACGTTCATCGAAGCGAGGAAACGCGGCTTTCCGTAACCCGCCGAGCCGAGCGACGCGTCGTCGAAAGCCGCCGGCGCCGCGTCGAGCCCGGGGTCGACCACGAAGGTCGCCGACGGAAGCTTCAGCTCCCGCAGCGAGGCGGCCAGCTCCTTCGCCAGCGTCGCCCCGGCGCGGCGGCGGGCGGCGAGGAGCGCGACGGCGCGGCGGTGGATCTCGGCCTCGAGCGCTTCCAGTTCCTCCTCCATCGCGGCGGGCGACGGCGCCGCCTCCAGCGCCGCGAGCTCCGCGCGCAACGATTCGTAGCGGTCGACCAGCAGGTCGCCGCGCGCGCGGTGACGGCGTTCGAGGTCTCGCAGCACGTCGAGCCGCGCGTCGACGCGGGCCAGGCGCGCCGCGCCGCCTTCGGCCGCGTCCCGGACGCGGCGCAGGGTGCGCGCGACGTCGCCCGCCTCGCTCTCAAGGGCGCTCAGCCGTTCGACGGCGTCCGCGAGGCGCGGGTCGAGCGCCGCGAAGTCGCCGAGGCGCCGCGCCCATTTCCCCGCGCGCTCCGACACCGCGTCGCGGTCGTCGTGGAGGCCCGCCGTCGCCTCGTCGAGCAGGCGCTCCAGCTCGGCGGACCGGGCGATGAGGCGTCGCTCGTCCTGCAGCGCCTCCGCCTCCCCGCGCTCGAGCTTCGCCTTCTCCAGCTCGGCGACGTCTTCGACGAGCGATTCACGGCGCGCCTCGCGCGCGTCCGCCTCCGACCGCGCCGCCGCGAGCGCCGCACGCAGCTCCGCCCGACGTGCGAAGCGCGCGCCGAGCTCGCGCACGTCGTCGTCGACGCCGGCGAACGCGTCGAGGGCGGCGCGCTGCGCGTCCTGGCGGAGGAGCGACTGTCGATCGCGTTGCCCGTGCAGGTCGACGAGCAGGTCGCCGATCTGGCGCAGCATGCCGATCGGGCAAAGATGCCCGCCGAGGTACGCCCGCGAGCGACCGTCGGCCTGCACGACCCGCCGCAGGCAGATCTCCTCCTCCCCTTCGGGGTGGAGATCGCCCGCGACCGCGCGCACCGCGGCGGCCGTCTCCGGCGAGACGAGGAACCGACCTTCCACCGACGCCTCCGGCGCGCCGGCGCGGACCACGCCCTTGTCGGCGCGGTCGCCCAGCAGGAGCTGGATGGCGGACAGAAGGAGCGATTTCCCTTCGCCCGTTTCTCCGCTGACGACGTTCAGTCCGTCGTCGAAGGCCACGTCCACCTCGTCGAGGAGGGCGACGCGCCGCACTCTGAGCTCCGCCAGCATCGCGAGGCCCTTCGCAGCGCTCCTTACGTCACCCGCGTCCCCGGCGCGACGTCGATCGCGCAGCCGAGGGGGAAGGCGCGTTCGGCGCCGCGGAGGGCGAGCAGCATGCCCTGGCTCTCGACGCCGCGGAGCCTGGCCGGCGCGAGGTTGGCGACGACGATGATCGTGCGACCCATGAGCTCTTCGCGCGCGACGTCCTTGCGGAGCCCGGCGACGACGGTGCGCACGCCGAGCTCGCCGACGTCGACGGTCAGCACCCAGAGACGGTCGGCGTCCGGATGCTCCTTCACCTCGACGACTTTGGCGGCGCGCAGATCGACGGTCTTGAACTGGTCGATCGTGATCGTCGCGGGCGCCGCGGGGGCGGGCGCCGGCGACCCGGCCGGCGGCGGGGCTTCCGACATGTCGCGCGTCTCCTCCGCGACGGTCGCCGCGGACTCGACGGAAGCCTACCGGGGGGCGCCGCGCGGAAAAAGGACGGCGTCCGCGCGCGTCACGGATCGCGGTCGTCGCGGCGCGCCGCGCGGCGATCGACGGCGGGCGGCGCGGGACGGGACGCCGGGGCGTCGTCCGACCTCGCATCGTCGACGTCGCGTCGCATGACGGCGCGGGTCTCCACGAGGAGCGCGCCGAGGGCGGCGTCGTCCGGCGCGAGGCGGAGCGCGGTCTCGAGCACGTCCACGGCGGCGCGCAGACGACCCGACGTTCGCAGGCACTCGGCCCGCTCGCGCAGCGCGGCGACGCGGATGCGCCCCGGAAGCGCGGCGTCGTCGGCCGCGGCGAACTCGTCCGCGGCCGCTTCGAACTTGCGAAGGTCGCGGAGACGCAGCCCCTTCACCATGCGGATCAGGCACGCCTCGGTCAGCCGGCCCGGGAGCGGTTCGAGGGAAAGAACCTCGATCCACGGCCGGCCTTTGAGCGTCTCGACGATGCGCGCCCGCGCCGTGAACCGGGCGTAGACCTGGGCCTCGGCGAGGACGCCTGCCTCGGGCGCGTCGCGGCGCACGAAGAAGTAGGGGTGGTCCGCTTCGAAGGCGCGCGCGTCCCAGAGCGAGGCCTCGTCCGGCCAGGCCGCGAAGCACAGCCATCGCGCGCCGTCGAACTTCGTGTGATAGGCCTCCGGCGGCTTCACGGTGCGACGGAACTGCACGTCGGCGCGGAAGATCGCGCCGCGGAACGACTCGGGGGCGGCGAGGACGTCCGTGAGCGTCGCCGCGCGGTCGACGAAAACGTCGTCCCACCAACCGGACGCCGCCGCGGGCCGCTCCGGGGTCGGAGACGGCGCGCGGGCGGGGCGCGACGCCTGGGCGGGGGCCGAGCCGGCCAGGAAGACGACGCCGAAGACGAGACGGAGCGCTGGCGACATGGACGGACCCTTCTTCGCCCGCACTTTCGGCCGGAATCCGGCCCGCGCTTGAACCTTTGGGGTCAGTCGCCGTCCGGCGGGCCTTTCTCGTAGAGGAGGATGACGCTGCGCCCCGCCTCCCGTCGATCGATCTCCGTCAGCCCGCGGGGAACGGCGGTCGCCGCCGCCTCCTCCGGCATCCGCCAGACGACGGTCGCCCCCGGCGGGACGCGCGGCGTTCCGACGACCGCCGCGAGAAGCCCCGCGAGGTGGTCCGGCGCCTCTTCGAAGAGCGGAAACGGCGGGTCGAAGAACACCAGGTCGGCGTCGTGGGAGAGCCGCCCGTAGTCGAGGCGGAAGGCGTCGGCGGGGACCACCGACGCCGCGTCGGCGAACCCGCACCGCGCGATGTTGTCCCTGAGACAGGCGAGGGCCGCGCGCCCGCGCTCGACGAACGTCGCGCGGGCCGCCCCGCGCGACAGCGCCTCGAGGCCGAGGCCGCCGCTCCCGGCGAAGACGTCGTACACGCCGGTCTCCGACGCCGCCCGGGCGCCGAGAACGTCGAAGAGCTTCTGCTTCTGCGCGTCGAGGATCGGACGCGTCCCGAGCCCCGGAGGCGCCTTCAGCGTCCGCCCCTTAGCGCTGCCGGTGATGATCCGCATGGCCGCGCGAAACCTAACGGAACGCCGCGGCTTTACGGATGCGCTCGTGCGACGCCGCGAACGGCCCGTTGCTACGATCCCCGCCCGACCGGC
>DASPNK010000466.1:0-5594 GCA_035626575.1 Planctomycetota bacterium
TCCCGATTTCACCGTGCGCCAGTAGCGCGCGCGCCCGTCGGGCGTCCGCGTGCGACGGATCCGCTCCTTGAGTCGCAGGCCGGGGAGCCACCCCTGGTCGACGCGGTACCACGGCGCGCCGTTCGTCTCGGGCGGCACGCGCGAGAGCAGGAACTTGCGCTCGCATTCGACGGAAGCGTCGTCGGAGGCGTCCCGACGCCCGAGCAGCGCGGCCGCGACCGCGGAAGGCGACGGGCTCCTGACGTCGGCGAGCGCTTTGAACGCATCGAACGCGTCGCCGACGGCGGGACGCAGAGTCGCCCGAAGGCTCGCGGCGGCGGCGCCGTTCTCTTCGCGGCTCTGCGCCCCGTCGAAGCCGGCGAGGAGAAGCTGTCGATCCCGCAGAAGTCCCAGCGCGTCCTGCAGCGACCGGGCCCGATCGGCCGCTTCCGCGACGCCCGGCGCCTCCGCGACGCAGGCCTCCAGGATGTAACGCAGGCGCTTGGCGGCGATGCGGGCGGCGTGGACGGATCCGGCGTCGTCGGATCGCGCCGCTTCCGCGAGCAGAAGTCTGAGGCGCGTCGCCGCGGTGCGCGCCGCGGAGGCGGCCGCGGCGGCGAAGGTCGACGGAGGCGCGTCCCAGGGTCTGGGCGAGCGGCGCTTGCGCAGCGCGCGCCGCAGGCGGGCTTCGACGTCCGGCCACGCCGCGGTCACGGCGAGCCGCGCATCTTCGACCGTCCGGCGCGCAAGCTCGCGCCGGACGCCGACGAAGTCGTCGATCGCCCGGCGCTCCGACGGCGCGGCGCTCCGCGCGACGTCGTCAAGGATCGCCGCCTGAGCCTGGGCGTCGCGGGCCGGGTTCGTGGCGGCGACGACCGCCTTCAGCCGGCGCAACGGACCCCCTTTGAGCCGGCCGGGCGCCCAGGGCCGGAAGGCGCGTTCGAGCGTGCGGAACCGGCGGACGGCGGTGCGGAAACCGTGGAGCGCCGCGAGATCCGCCGGGTCGCCGAGGCGGGCGGCGGCGCGCGACGCGGCCTTCAGGCGATGGCGCAGCAGCGTGCGCACCGCATCTCGCGCGGGCTTGGCGAGGAGTAACTCGTGGTCTTCGCTCATACGGCGCGCCGCGGGCGGGCGGAGGCCGTCATAACGCGGCGGCGAGGCTCCGCGACGTTCGCCGATGTTAAGAATCGCGCCATGACCGACGCCGCCGACGCCTCGCGCTACGCGCGTCAGACGGCGTTCCCCGGGGTGGGGAAAGCCGGCCAGGAGCGGCTCCTGAAGGCGCGGGTCGCCGTCGTCGGCGCGGGCGCCCTCGGGGCCGCGTCGTGCGAGCAGCTCGTGCGGTCGGGCGTCGGCTTCACGCGCGTGATCGACCGCGACGTGCTCGAGGAGTCGAACCTCGGCCGCCAGGCGCTGTACACGGCCGACGACGCCGCGCGTCGGCTGCCGAAGGCCGTCGCGCTGGCGGCCCACCTCAGGCGCTTCAACCCGGGCGTCGTCGTCGACCCGATCTGCGGCGACCTCTCCGCGGAGAACGCGCGGGAGCTGTTCGACGACGTCGACCTGATCGTCGACGGCACGGACAACTTCGAGACGAGGTATCTCGTCAACGACTACGCGGTCATGCGCGGGATCCCCTGGCTCTACGGCGCGTGCGTCGCCGCGCGCGGACTTTCGGCGGTCGTGCTGCCCGGCGAGACGCCGTGCCTGCGCTGCCTCTACCCCGACCCGCCGCCCGCGGGTTCGTCCGAGACCTGCGAGACCGCGGGCATCCTCGCTCCCGCGGCGCACGTCGTCGCCAGCCTGCAGGTGGCGGAGGCGCTGAAGATCCTCGTCGGCGCGACCGCCGCCGTGCGGCGCGCGTGGGTGTCGATCGAGCTGTGGCCGTTCCGGATCGCGGAGTTCGGGGGCGACGCGCCGGCGCCGGCGGACGATTGCCCGTGTTGCGGCCGCCGCGAGTTCCCGTTCCTCGACGGCGCCTCGCAGCCGCGCACCGTGCGCTACTGCGGGCGCGACGCGGTGCAGGTCATTCCGGCGCGCCGCGCCGACGTCGACCTCGCCGCGCTCGCCGCGCGTCTCTCGGCGGCGGGCGCCGTCGAGCGCAACGAGTTCCTCGTGGTCCTGACCGCGCCGCCGCACGTGGTGACGGTCTTCGCCGACGGACGCGCGCTGATCAAAGGCGTGAAGGACGCCGCGCACGCCCGCGCGCTCTACGACCGCTACGTCGGGTCCTAGGGCGCCGGCCGGTCGGCGGCCTTCAGAAGTCTTCGTCGACGTCGCCGTCTTCCGGAGGAAGCATCGCGTCGAGCCACTCCTCGGCGCCGGGCGTCTTCTTGACCGCTTCCGCGAGGTAATGCGCGGCGTGATCGCCTTCTTCGTGGCCGCCCGCCTCGGACCAGTCGGCCGGCAGCGGAGGCGGCGCGTCCTCGAACACGATCGTCGGGATCACGTAGGGATTCCGCTCGTCGGCGTCGTGGAGGGCGTCGACGGCGACCGCCGACTCCGCGCCTTCGCGGCGGAAGAGCAGGAGCGCGTGCGCGAAGGCGTAAACGCATCCGACGTCGGCGGCGAGCCGCTTGCGGACGAAGGCCGACGCTTCTTCGTCGCGGCCGGACAGGAGGAGGCGCCGCAACAGGCCCGGACCGGCGCCGATGTAGTCGTCGCGGTCCATGTCCAGGAGCTTGCGGTAGATCGCTTCGCCTTCGTCGACGCGACCGGAGGTCTCGGCGTCCTCCGCGGCGACCATCAGCGCCTCGAAGTACGCCGCATGATCCTGAGCGCTCGGGCGGCGCAGCGACTTCGCCGCCTTCGCCTCGTAGAGCCGCGCGCCGACGGCGAGGGCGTCGGCGAGCAGCGGCCCGCGTTCGGCGGCCGGCGCGTCGAGCGCGAGCAGAAGCCGCGCCTCCACCTGATCGGCGTCGGCGGCGACGGCGGCCTTCAGGCGCCGCTCGCGCGGTGCGCCGCGAAGCTTCTGCGCCTCCGCGACCAGCCGGTTCGGCGTCGGGGCGCCGTCGCGCTCGGCCTCGAGCTCGAGCGCACGCACCAGGAACGGAAACGTCAGCCGCACCGCACGTGCGCCCGTCGACGTGGGCACGGTGCGGGAAAGAGAACCGTCTTCGGCGTCTTCGAGGCGCGCGTCGGCGAGCGCGCGCAGTACGGCCTCGAGCCACTCGAGCTCGCGGGCGGAGGGGCGGTGCTTCCGGTCGTCGAGCGTCCGCGAAAAGGGGAACGGGCGGCCGTGCGCGGTCGGCGCGAGGCCGGCCGCGTCGAAGGCGTCGACGTCGGCGGCCGGGATTTCGTGCGGCGCGCCGAAGAACACGCGCCATTCGCGGTGATCTTCTGCGGTGACGTCCTCTTCGGGCGAGACGGGGAACGCAGGCGGCTCGAGCCCGACCTCGGGCGGCCCGAACACGGAGAAGGACGTCGGCCTCGCGCCGTCGACCTCGACCGTCACGACGTCGCCGGGGCCGAGGCGGCGCCACGGCTCGCCGTCGACGAACGCCTGCGCCGCGGCGGCGAAGGCCGCGATGCGCTCCGGCGTCACGCCCTTTGCGGCGGCGAGGCCGGGGAGCGTCGAGTCGTAGTCGCCCGCAGGCACGGCGTTCCGCATCCACGTGTCGACGAGGACGAGGCGGTCGACCCGCTCGACGCGGATACCCGCGGCTTCGAGCGTCGGGCGCGCGGCCTCGACGAACGCGGCGTCGTACGACTGCACCAGTCCCGGCCGGCGCCCCGCGGGCCGGCGTCCCGCCGCGAACTCGACGAGTTCGTTCAGGATCCGGTCGACGCTCAGCCGATCCCGCGGCGTCCCGTGAATCGTCGCGATCGACTCGTCGTGCGGCCCGACCCAGAGGACGGTCCACCCGCGGTACGGCCCGTCGGGGCCGTCCTCCCACAGCGGCAGTTTGACCGGCCCGCCTTGCCACGTCTCGTTGACGTCCTGCGGCATCGCCCGCAGCCGCTCGATGAACGCGTCGCGCATGGCGCCCTTTTACGACGGCGGGCGCCGACCCACCGCCGCACTGCGATCCGGGCGGCCGTCGCGGTCGCCCCGGGATCGGCCGCGTCAGCGCACCAGGGCGACCTCGGTCGTCGCGCCGGAGGTCACCGTCGCCTCCAGGGGCGCCGGGCCCCAGGCCATGACCGGAAGGCCCGGGGCGAGCGGGAAGCCGAGCACGCCGTAGGCGCCGGGGACGAGGTCGGAGAAGACCGCGCGCCCGCCCGCGCCGGCGTTCGCCAAGCGCTGCGGACCCTGGGCGCCCGGGCTCCGCGGGACGAGGAGGACGCTTCGGAGGCCCGCCGGCATCGACGGCAACGTGACGGCGAGCGACCCCGTCTCCGCGAGCAGAAACGCGCCGAGGTCGACCGCCCCGGCGTCGGGCAACGCCACGTCGGCGACGAAGGAGGATTCCGGCGTCCGGCGGCCCGCCGTCTTCCAGGCCGACCGTACGGCGCCGAGCGCGGCCTGAAGGCGATAGGCCTCGGTCGGCGCCAGCGACAACGTGAAGGCGCCGGTCTTGTCCGCCGTCGCACGCGCGGCGAACGCTTCGCGGAAAGCGTCGGTCGGCGGGGTCGACGAGGCGTAGGCGACCACGCGCGCGCCCGGCTGCGGCCGCCCCGCGCGGTCGACCACGCGACCGCGGGCGGCGATCCAGGGTTCGAGAAGGACGTCGCGCACGCCCCCGGGCGGCGGTGCGAGGCAGCGGCGCCACGGAGACGCGCCGTAGGCGTCATGCCGGAAGCGGAAGAGGCCGGCGCCGGCGAACGCCTGTCGATCGACCGCGTGCAGACCCTCGCGCGCGCGGGAGACCGTCGTGACGACGCGCCCGACGTCGTCCCGCGTTTCAAGCAGGCAGGCGTCGACGAGCGCGCCGTCCGATCGAAGCACGCGACAGGCGACCGTTTCGCCGAAGCGGAGGACGACGCGGTAGCGCGCGACGGCGGCGCCGTCGACGCCCGCTTCGACGACGGAGTACCCGGACTCGGGCGGCGCGTCGAATCGCGGCGTTCGTCCGAGCTTGACGCCGACGTCGAAGCGCCCCGCGACGTCGGCGACGAACGTCTCGGAGATTCGCGAACCGTCGCGCACCTGGATCGCCGCGAACGGGCAAGGCGCGCCGGCGGCGTCCACGACGCGCACCTCGAAGGTCGAGCCGCGGGCGAGGTCGATGCGGACGTCGGCGCCGGAAACCGGCACGTCGACTTCGGACGTCGCCGGCTCGAGGTCCGCGCGCAGGCACGTCACGGTGAGCGTCGACGGAGGGACGTCGAACACGGCGCGACCGTCGCCGTCGGAGATCCGCGCCAGGAAGTCGCGGGGCGCCGCGACCTCGCCTTCCGGGGAGAGCCCGAGAAGCCGAACGTCGACGCCGGACGCCGGCGCGCCGTCGAGGCGCGCGAAAACCGTCAGGCGGGCGGACCGCACCAGCATGAGCCTCGTCTCGACGATCCCGTCGACGGCCGCGACGCGATCACCGGACGCGGCGACGAAACCCGGCGCCGCGCCGCGAAGCCGCCCCAGCCACGGCGCAGCGAGGGAGAACGCGACTCGGCCTGCGACGTCGGTGACGCCGGCGAACGCGCGGTCGCAGGCGGCGACCGTCGCGCCGGCGACC
>DASPNK010000467.1:0-5971 GCA_035626575.1 Planctomycetota bacterium
GGTCCTTGTCGGTCGTGCCTTCCATGGCCGTCGGCGAGTAGCCCCAGGCGTCGAACCAGTGCCCGACGAACTTCTTCCGGTCCGGGTCGTAGCCCATCACGCCGTGACCCTTGAAGGCGCCCATCCCGCCGAGCTTCGGCATTTCGAAGTCGGAGATCTGCCAGAGGCCGCCGCAGTCCATGCGCACGGTCTCGGTGCCGACGCCGCGCTCCCACTGATCGGGGCCGGTCATCATCGACATCGTCGCCTTCCACGTGCCGACCTGGCTTGCGAGCCACTTGTGCTCGTCCAGAGGCTTCATGGTGTTGGCGCCGTCCTGGCCGCCTTCCTTCTTCGCGTCCTGGAAGACGCCCGCCCCGACCGCCACGCCCAACGCGAACAGCACCGCGCCGCCCGCCGCCATGAAGGGATTCTGCATGTCCGTATTTCCGCGCCCGGGTCCGCTCCGCCGCTCCTCCCCGGGCGCCGTGGAAGAGGAGCGGCCGGCGATCTTAGCCGGACCGGACGGCGGCTTCCGACGGGCCGGGCGGGGCGCGGACGGCGCCGAGGAATGGGCGGATTTTCGGCGGACGACGGCGGTCGACCCGGACCGAAGTTCCTCGAAGCTCGTTCGTCGCGCGCTGCGCGTGCGGGCGAACCCGCGCTCCCCGATCCGGCGCGGGCGCCGGCGGACCAGGGTCGTCGCAAGGCTTGGGAAACGAACGCGGCGCGCGCCGACCCGGGGTCGACGCGCGCCGAAGATGATGGCCCGCCGCGGAGGAGACTTCCGGAGAAGAAGGAAAAGGGAATTGAAGAGGGAAAGTCGGAAGGCTTTTACGTGGTCGACACAACCACGGCGGAACCACTGTGCGATCAAGCGGAACGGCGTTCCCCGAGGTCCTCTGCGCGCGGCGCCATGGGCCCGCGTCGATCGCCTGTCGCGCCGCGAGCTGCGGCGACGCCCCTCCGTCAGGTCGGACTATCGGAACCCTGCGGCCCGCGCTTAAGGACGACCGTCGCATTTCGCGACGGTCGCTACACTCCGCGCCCATGGCCGACGACGTCGTTCTCGCCGCCGAAGATCTGCGCAAGGCGTTCGGTCGCGTCCGCGCCGTCGACGGCCTGTCGTTTTCGGTGCGGCGGGGCGACTTCTACGGTTTCGTCGGGCGCAACGGCGCGGGCAAGACGACCACGCTCCGGATGTTGACGGGTCTCGTCCGCCCCGACGGCGGCGTCTTCCGCTTCGGCGGCGAGCGGACGACGACGGTGCGACCGCATCATCGCGCCCGCCTCGCGGCGCTGGTGGAGAGCCCGTCGTTCTTCGGCCGCCTGTCCGGCCTCGACAACCTCCTCGGCCTCGGACGCCTCTCCGGGCCGCTGACGCGCGCCGACGCGGCGCGCCTGCTGGAGCAGGTCGGCCTCGCCGACGCGGCGCGCCGCCCCGCCGCGACCTATTCCCTCGGCATGAAGCAACGCCTCGCGCTGGCGCTGTCGCTCGCGGGCCGCCCCGACGTGATCCTGCTCGACGAGCCGACCAACGGCCTCGACCCCGCCGGAGTGCGCGACCTCCGCGAAACGCTGCGTCGATTGCATCGCGAGCGCGGACTGACCCTGATGGTCTCCAGTCACCTGCTCTCCGAGGTCGAGCGGCTCGCGACGCGCCTCGGGGTCGTCCGCGACGGCCGCATCGCGGCCGAAGGGACGCCCGAGGAACTTCTGCGCGCCGACGGCCGCGTCGTCGTCGCCGCGCGCCCGCTCGACCGCGCGGCGTCCGTCCTTGCGCGGTTCGGCGTCACGACGGTGGAGGACGGCCGTCTCGTCGTCCGCGCCGCGCCCGACGCGTCGCGCGCCGCCATGACGCGCGCGCTCGTCGAGGCCGGCGTCGAGGTCGACGCCGTCGCTCCCGCCGCCGACGCGCTGGAGCGGCTCGTCCTCGGCGCGGAGGCCGCGTGACCGGATTCCGCGCTCTGCTCGCGCTCGACGCGCGCCTCCATTTCCGCCGTCCGCTGTTCGCGACCGCGCTCGTCGCCTGCGCCCTCGCGGCGGCGGGGGCCGCGGCGCTCGGCGACGGGATTCCGCCGTGGCGGCGCTTCGCGTCGGCGGCGCGCGTCGCCGCGCCTCTGCTCGCGGCGTTCGGCGCCTTGCTCGGCGCGGCGTCCCTCGCCGCCGACGCCCAGAGCGGCGCGCTGCGGTCGGTGCTCACGCGCCCGGTGAGCCGCCTGCAGGTCGCGACCTCGCGCGCGCTGTGGCTCACGCTCGGGCAGCTGGCGACGCTCGTCGTCGCCCTCGGCGCCGGCGCGCTGGTCGCCCGCGGATTCGGGTCGTTCGGCGCGGTCGTGCACGGCGACGGCGCGGCCGCCGTCGAGATCGTCTCCGTCGACGAGATGAGCGCGCTCGCGCGGCGGCTCCTGCTTCTGGCGACGCCCGCGCTCCTCGCCGCGCCGCTCCTCGGCTTCGCGGCGGGGGCGTTCTTCGACGACGCGGCGGCGGCGGGCGCCCTTGCGATCGCCCTCGTCCTCGCGCCCGACCTGGCGTCGACGTTCGCCGACGCGGCGCCGTGGTGGTGGTACGCAGGCCCCGCGCGGGAGGCGATCGCCGCTCTCGGCGACGCGGCGGAAGGCGTGCTCACGCGCTACGACGCGGTGACTTCGCCGCGATTCGCCGCGCGGGCCGCGGGTCTCGGGGCGGCGTGGGGCGCGGCGGCGTTCGCCGCGGCGTCGGCGCGCCTGACGCGACGCGACTATTTCGGCTGAGGCGGCGCGAAGCGGATCAGCCGCGTCCCGTCGGCGCCCGCGAGCAGCGCGAAGACGGCGTCCCCGACGCGGACCGCGCCGAGCGGATCGATCCACGCGCCGTCGGGCGTCGCCTCGAATGCCGTCGCGGGCGCTTCTTCCACGCCCGCGCCGACGACGCGCGGCGCCGCGCCCGGATCGGCGACCAGGAAACGGCCGCGCCCGGCGGGCGCCGCCAGCGTGACGACCCGCGCCGACCGCTCGCCGTCCCTGACGCGCAGCGTCACGCCGAGCGAAACCTCGACGGAGGTTTCCGGCGTGCGGCCGAGCCCGCCGGGGCCGCCCGCGTAGACGAGCGCGGTCGCGCGCAGGCGCCCTTCCGCAAGGACCGAAAGCTTCTGCGCGGCGCCGAGCGGCGGGGCCTTGAGCGCGACGAGGTCGTCGCGGCCGTCGCCGTTCGCGTCGTCGACCCTCGCGGCGAGGCAGGGGCCGCCCAGCAGGATGGGCCGCGGCGGCGGAAGCGCGGCGCGGTCCAACCCACCCTGCACGACCACGACGCCGCCCCCGGGGTCGACGCGCACCAGTTCGAAGGCGCCGTCGCCGTCGAAGTCGCCGACGACCGGCGGGACCGACGCCTCGAAGACGTCGATCTTGGAGCGTTCGTCGAGATCGACCGGAGGAAGCGCGGCGTCGGCCCCCGCGGCGGCGCGGCGCGCCCACGCGCCCGGCGTGCCGTAGACGAGGCCGCCTCCGCCCGCCGCTCCGAGCGCGAAGACGTACGGCGCCGCGATCACGTCTTCGGCGACTCCCGCCAGTCCCCAGGTCGCCGTGCGCCGCCGACGGGCCGCGCCGAGATCCACCGCCGACGGGGCGACGCCCTCGGACGGCGCGAGCACCCGCGTCGACGACGGCGTCGGCGCGACGATGCGACCGTCCGCGAGCAGGAGCGGCGCGCGCAGCGGCGCCGTCGCCCCCGGCCAGGGCGGGCCTTCGAGCGCGACGCGCCGCGGCGCGCCGACGCGCGGGCGATGCTCCAGCGCGTCGTCGAACACGAACGCCGCGCCGTCGTCGCCCGCGTCGAAGAGGCGGACGCCGCGCGGCAGCGTCAGCCGGTCGACGACCGTCGGCGTCGCGGCGGCGCCGTCGAACGCGATCACCGACGGGCCCGCATGCACGCAGACGCGGCCGGATGCGGTCCGCCAGAGCGCCGTCGCGTCCGTCGCGGCGAGCCATGCGCTCTGCCCGCCGCACGCGGCGGCGAGCGCCATCCATGCGACGCAACCACGCGCCCCCGATGCCATCGTCCCGGTTCTACCGCGGCGGCCGCGCCCCGTCCGCCGCCGGCGCTTTCCGGGGAGGGCCCTCGGGCGTAGGCTCGGCCCGTCATGCGGCTCGCGGGTTTCACGCTTCTGGCGGCGCTGCGGCTCGGCGCGCAGGAGTTGGTCGTGCGCGAGGCGCCGCTGCCCGCGGGCGCGGTCGACGTCCTGCTGTGGGACGCCGACAGCGACGGCCGCGGCGACCTTCTCGCGACGGCGCCGGGTCCGCGCTGCGTCCTCCGCCTCCGCGTCGAGGGCGGCGGGTTCGGGTCGGCGCGCGTCGCCGCGGCGCCGGCCGACGCGGACGGATTCTCGGCGGCGCGCGCCCCCGAAGGCGCTCCCGCGCTCGCCTTCGACGGGCCCGACGGGCTGCGTCTTCTACGCCTCGGCGATTTCCGGGAAGGGTCGGACGCGCGCGGCGGCGACGGAGCGGCGCCGCCGCCGTTCCGCGGGTTCGCCGAAGACCTCGACGGCGACGGCGCTCCCGATCCCTTGGCGTCGCGCGCCGACGGCGCCGTGTTGTACGGGTCGCGGGCGGGCGCGCGTCCGATCCGGTTGCCCACCGAGCGGCGCCTCGCGGCCGGCGGCGGCGGCGGGCTCGTGACGGCGACGACGCGCGCGCCGCGGGCGACGTTCGCGCGCCTCCGCGCCGGCGAGGCGCCGCGTCCCGCGTGGTTCGAAGGCGGAGCGCTGCGCGCGCTCCGCGGGAGCGCTGCGGACGGCTTCGGCCCCGACGCGGAGATCCTTGCGCGCTTCTCCGACGAGGCGCCCGCTGAGGAACGCGTGCTCGAGCGCAACGAACCGCGCCTCGCCGACCTCGACGGCGACGGGATCGCCGAAGCCGTGCTCGGGCGGGTCCGCACCCGCGCCGGAGCGCTCGGCGGCGCGCGCACGGAGATCCTCGTCCGACGCCTCGGAGCGGACGCGCCCGCGCAGGCCCTGCTGCTTCCGGGCGTCCTCTCGAGCGGACCCGACCTCCGCGATCTCGACGGCGACGGCCGGCTCGACCTCGTCGCGACGACGTTCGCCGACGACCTCGCGTCGCAGCTTTCGCGCGGGCTGCGCGGCGCCGTCCGATTGACCGCCTTCGTGTACCGCGGCGCCCCGGGGCCGGCGTCGTTCCGCCGCGCGCCCGATCTCGCGCTCGCGGACGACGTCCCCGAGGCGCACTTCGAGCGCTGGGATCTGCGACACCGTCTTCTGTTCGGCGACGACTGGACGGGCGACGGACGCCCCGACCTGCTCGCGGTAAAGGTCGAACGCGACCGCGCGACGGCGACGGTGCGCGCCGGCGTCGCGGGCGCGGACGGCGCTCTGGCGTTTGCGGAGGCGCCCTGGAGGGAGGCGACCGTCCCCGCGTCGTTCGTCGCATTTGCGCCGTGGCGCCTCGCCGCGTCCGAGCCCGCGCTCCTCGCGCGCTCGGCGACGACGGCGTGGTTCGTCTCGGCGCGGTGACGGCGCGCCGCGCGCCGCGCCCGCCGGAAACGCGCACGGGCGCGGCCCGTCGCTGCGGAGCGCGCCCGTGGAGGCGGCGGGGCGTCCCGGTCGACGCCCCGCTTGCGCGCTCAGAGCTGCGCGACGATCGGCGTCGTGAACCGCTTCGGTCCGATGCCGATCATCAGCGTCATCTCGTTTTTCTTCTCCTTGTTGGTGCTCATCGCGATGCCGAGCTTCGGCATCGCCTTCTCGGCGGGCGGCCCCTCGGTGAGCGGAGCGATCACGCCGCCTTCCGTCTCGTCCGCCTGGAACGCGTCCAGGCGCTTCTTCCGCACGACGGACGGATCGAGGAAGACGAGCGCGTAGCTATCGACGCGCGCCTTCTCGTCGGCCCCCGTCCCCGGGACGCGCTGCAGCGCGACGTAGTAGCTGCCGGGTTCGAGCTTCGCCCCGCCGACGGTCACCGGGACGTCCGTGTCGAACGTCGTCCAGGCGTCTTTGCCGAAG
>DASPNK010000468.1:0-5339 GCA_035626575.1 Planctomycetota bacterium
CGTGCCGTCGACGACGATGCGGCCCTTCACGGGCCGTTCCAGGAGGAGGATGTTGCGGAGCAGCGTGCTCTTCCCGCATCCCGACGGGCCGAGGACGCACGAGATGCGGCCCCTGCCGAAGGCGAGGCGGTCGACGTCCAGCACCGTGCGCTTTCCGTAGGCGCAGGTGAGGTCTTCGATCCCGATCGCGACGTCGTCCCCGTTCACGGCGCGGAACATAACGTCCGTCGCTTCGGCGTCCGGCGGCGGGAGGTCGATAGGATCTTCCGAAATGACGGGAAAGGACCGCGAGGGGCCGACGACCCTCTGCATCGACGTCGGCGGGACCGGATTGAAGGCGATGCTGGTCGACGCCGCGGGGCGCCCCGCGAGCGAACGCCGGCGCATCCCCACGCCGAAGCCTTCCGTGCCGGAGGCGGTGTTCCCCGCGCTCGCGGAGCTGTGCGGCCCGCTGACGGGGTACGACCGCGTCTCGCTCGGTTTTCCGGGCGTGGTCGTGGGCGGCGTCGCGAAGAACGCCGCCAACCTCGGCCCGGCGTGGTCCGGCGTCGACCTCGAGGCGCAGCTGCGCAAGCTGTTCGGCAAGCCGGCGCGCGCGCTCAACGACGCCGACCTGCAGGGCTACGGCCTCGTCGAAGGGCGCGGCGTCGAACTGGTGGTGACGCTCGGCACCGGCGTCGGCGGCGGCCTCTTCCACGAGGGGCGTCTGGTGCCCAATCTCGAAATCGGCCACGCGCCCTTCGAGAAGGGCAAGACCTTCGAGGAGCGCCTCGGCCTCCGCGCGCTGGAGAAGTGCGGCAAGCGGCGCTGGCGGAAGCGCCTCGACCGCGCCGTCGAGATCTGGCGCCGCACCTTCAACTTCGACCGCCTGCACCTCGGCGGCGGCAACGCGGCTCTGCTGGAAGGCCGGCCCATGCCTCCCGACGTCCGCATCGGCGCGAACGTCGCGGGTCTGCTCGGCGGCGTCGCGCTCTGGCGCGGGGCGACGTAGCGCCAAGCCGGGCGGGCGGTCGACCCCGGTACGGCGGAAGCTCGACGAAGCCGGGCCGTTCCTCCGCTGCGCTCCGGGCGCGGGCCGCTCTGGTCCTGTCCGGGCGAGTCGACGTGCCGTCGCCGCCGGCGGCGCGTCAGGGCGTCGGCGCGTCGGCGACGTCGTTGGAGCGATCGACGTCCGGCAGCCGCTTCTCCGGATCCAGGACGACGCGCGTCGGGCGGCGGCTCTCCGCGATGCGACCGCGCGGCGCGCGCACGCGCACCTCGATCGGCACGCGATCCTGCCGCGCCCAGGCGTCGACGGGAACGCGACGCGCTTCGGTCGTGCCGTCGGACCAGGTGATCGCGTACAGGATCGGCATGGGCAGGCCGCCCACGTCGACGACCTGGAAAGGGAAGACGTATTCGACCTCGTCGGCCGCGCCCGGCGCCCGCGCGTCGGCGACCGCCGCCTCGTCGCCGTCGATGTAAGGCGGCCCCGCCGCGACGGCGAAATCCATCGCGTGCGTTTCGAGGAACCATCCGCGCCAGAACCACGCGAGGTCGGCGCCCGCCGCGTTCTCCATCGTGCGGAAGAAGTCCGCGGGCTGCGGCGCCTTGAACGCCCAGCGCGAGACGTACTCGCGGAAGGCGGCGTCGAAGCGCTCGCGACCGAGGATCTCCTCCCGGAGGAGCCACAGGCCGTAGGCGGGCTTCGCGTACTGCGTGTCGCCGATCTGGTCGGGCGGGATGCGGTCGGGGGGCGTGGCGGGCGGCACGCGCGCCGGGTCGACGAGGTGCGCCTCGAAGTCGTCGGCCGAGAACCACCCCGACAGGAGCCCGCGGTACGCCTCGCCTTCGGGGCGGTCCGGGAACCGCGCGCGCGTCGCCAGCACGTTGATGAACGTGTTGAATCCCTCGTCCATCCAGGCGTGGCGGCGCTCGTCGTTGTTCACGAGCATCGGGAACCACGTGTGGCCGATCTCGTGCGTCGTCACCAGCCACAGCTCGTCGGGATCGGTGCGCTCCGAGCAGAAGACGATCCCGGGGTACTCCATGCCGCCGACCACGCCGTTCACGTTCGACGCGCACGGGTACGGATAGCGATGCCACGTCGCGCCGTAATGCTCGACCGAGAATCGGAGCATGTCGGTCGCGCCGGACCACGCGGGCAGCGCGGCGCGCGGGTAGAACGACTGGCAGAGGACGCCGTCGGACGACGTCGCGGCGTCCCAGAGGAACGCCGCCGAGCTGGCCCAGGCGAACGTGCGGACGTTCTTCGCCGAGAACCGCCAGACGGCGGCCCCGTCGGCGGCCGAGGCCTTCGCCAGGGCGACGTCGTCGGCGTCGCGCACCACGGTCGCGGCGGCCGACCGACGGGCGGCGGCGAGGCGCTCGCGCGCCGCGCTCGACAGGACCTCCGCCTCGTTCGTCAACGCGCCGGTCGCCGCGACGACGTGGCTCCGCGGCACCGAGAGCCGCACGTCGAAGTCGCCGAAGTCGGTGTAGAACTCGCCCGGCCCGAGGTAGGGCATCGCGTTCCAGCCGCGCACGTCGTCGAACTTCACGACCGCGGGGAACCACTGCGCGACCTCGTAGATCACGCCGTCTTCGGTCTCCTCCCAGCCCATGCGGTCGGAGCCCTCCTTCGGGATCGGGAACGACCACGCGACCTCGAAGGCGAACGTGCCGTCGCGCGGAGGGATCGGTTCGGGCAGCTCCACGCGGCAGAGCGTGTCGTAGACGCGGTAGGGGAGCCCGGCGCCGTCGCTCAGCACCTCGTGCAGCGTGAGCCCGCCCGCGACGCCCGCGGTGTTTCCGAAGCGCGCGTCCTTGGGGAACGTCAGCGCGCCGAGGCTGTCGGGGGCGAACAGGTTCTGCTCGAGGTGCAGCCAGAGGTAGCCGAGCGCCTCGGGCGAGCGGTTGCGGTAGGTGATGCGCGCGCGCCCGTGCACCGTGCGCGTCGCGTCGTCGAGCGTCGCTTCGATCTCGTAGTCGACCTGCTGCTGCCAGTACGCCGGGCCGGGCGCTCCCGACGCCGCGCGCACGTCGTCCGGCGGCGGCAGATCGAGCGGACGGAACTTCGCGGCCTGCGTGCGCGCGGCGGTCGGATCGGCGGCGACGAACGCGCCCGCGGCGTCGACGGCGGGATTCCGCACGTCGTCGGAGGACATCGTCCGCCCGGCGCCGTCGCGCTCGGCGCCGCGCTCCGAAGTCGCGCACCCGGCCAGGACCAGAACGACGCAGCGGACGCAGGCGCGAAGAGTTCCGTACATCCCGATCTCCCGAAGGCGGCGGATCTTAGCCGGCCGCGGCGCGCGCCGTTAACCTCGCCCGATGGCCTACGACCCCGCGCTCGCCGCCGACCGCCGGTTCGGCCCGCTGCTCAAGGCGGCGCTCCGCCTGCGGTGCGTCGTCTGCAAGCAGGGGAAGATCTTCCGCGGTTGGTTCCGGTACGCGGAGCGCTGCCCGGCGTGCGGCGCGCCGGTCTGCCGCGAGCAGGGGTATTTCCTCGGCTCGATCTACGTCAACTACGGCCTGACCGTCGTCGTCACGTTGATCGCGTACTTCGCGTCGGGCGCCGCGTTCGAGAAGCCGACGATCGCGCGCCTCTGGCCGCTCGCGGCGTTCTCCGTGATCTTCCCGCTCTGGTTCCTGCGCTACGCCCGCTCGCTCTGGGCCGCCCTCGACCAGGCGTTCGATCCGCGCGTTCCGCCCGGGTGACGGCGCGGCCGCGGCGCGGTCAGAGCTCGACCTGGGCGCCGACCTCGACCACGCGCGACGGCGGCAGCCCGTAGAACACCGTCGCCGTCGGCGAGTTCTTGTGGAAGAAGATGAAGAGGCGCTTGCGCCACTGCGCCATGCCGTCGCTGGAGTTGGCGAGCAGCGTCTGGCGGCCGAGATAGAAGGTGGTCTCGTCGGCGTGGAACGGCACGCCGTGCTCCTCGAGCTTCTCGAGGGCGCGCATGACGTCGGGCGTCTCCATGAAGCCGTACCGCACGATCACCTGGTGCATCCCGTGGCCGAGCGCGTCGTGGCCGATGCGCTCCGCCTCCGGCACCTCGGGAATCTGCTCGCTGACCACCGACACGATGATCACGCGCTGATGCAGCACCTGGTTGTGCCGAAGGTGGTGCAGCAGCGTGAGCGGCACGCCGTCGGGGTTGGAGGTCATGAAGACCGCGGTGCCCTTCACGCGGTGCGGGCGCGTGCGCTCGAGGTCCTTCATGAAGAGGTCGATGGGGAGCGCCTGCTTGCGCGCCGAATCGGCGATGCGCGTGCGCCCGCGCTGCCAGGTCTCCATGACCACGAAGATGACGGCCGCCGAGACGATGGTCACCCAGCCGCCCTGCCGCACCTTGGTGAGGTTCGAGAGCAGGAACGCGAGGTCGACGAGGAGGAACCCGCCCGCCACCAGCCGCGCGTTCAGGCGGCTCCACTTCCAGCGGTCGCGCGCGACCGCGTAGAAGAGCATGGTGGTGATGAGCATCGTCCCGGTGACGGTGACTCCGTACGCGCCCGCCAGGGCGCCCGCCGACCGGAACCCGAGCGCGAGGGCGAGGCAGCCCAGCATTAGGAACCAGTTGACCTCGGGGATGTAGATCTGCCCGTGGTGCGCGCCCGAGGTGTGGACGATGGTGACGCGCGGCGAGTAGCCGAGCTGCATCGCCTGCTGGGTGAGCGAGAAGGCGCCGGTGATCAGCGCCTGGGACGCGACGACGGCCGCGCTGGCGGCGATGACGATCATCGCCCACTGCGCGACCGGATGGTCGGGGACGATCGCGTAGAAGGGGTTCGCCACCGCGGAGGGGTCGCGGAGGATGCGCGCGCCCTGCCCGAGGTAGTTGAGCACGAGGGACGGCATCGCCACCGCGTACCAGGCGAGGCGGATGGGGCCGCGTCCGAAGTGCCCGAGGTCGGCGTAGAGCGCCTCGGCGCCGGTCACCACGAGGACGACCGACCCGAGGAGGATCAACACCTGCGGACCGAGGAGGACGAGGATCTTCCCCGCGTACCACGGGTTGAACGCCGCGAGCACCGACGGGTTCTCGAGAAGCGCCCGGCCGCCGGTGAACGCGATCGAAAGGAACCAGATCAGCGTCACGGGGGCGAAGAGCTTCGCCACGCCGCTGGTCCCGCGGCTCTGGAGCAGGAACAGCGCGATGAGGATCGCGACCGTGCCGGGGACGACGAGGTTCTTGAGCGCGGGCGTCGCCACTTCGACGCCTTCGATCGCGCCGAAGACGGTGATGACCGGCGTGATCATCCCGTCGCCGTAGAGCATCGCCGCGCCGAACGCGCCGAGGGCAATGAGCAGCGCGCGGCGCTTCCGCATCGTCCCCTTGCGCCCGAGCAGCGCGCCGAGG
>DASPNK010000469.1:0-11894 GCA_035626575.1 Planctomycetota bacterium
TCGGTCGACCCCACCAAGCGGAAGACGGGCGGCGCGCTCCTCGGCGACCGCATCCGGATGAACGCCATCCAGGATCCGCGCGTGTACATGCGGAGCCTGGCGACCCGCGGCGGCGGGCCGCTGTCGGCGGCGATCCGCGACGCCGTCGACGTGGTGAAGGCCGCGGGCCACGACGTCGTCGTGGTGGAGACCCCCGGGGTCGGCCAGGGCGACTCCGCGGTCGTCGACTACTGCGACGTCAGCGTGTACGTGATGACGCCGGAGTACGGCGCGGCGAGCCAGCTCGAGAAGATCGACATGCTCGACTTCGCCGACGTCGTCGTCGTGAACAAGTTCGAGCGCCCCGGCGCCGAAGACGCCCTGCGCGACGTGCGGAAGCAGGTGCGCCGCGCGCGCGGGCTGCCGTGGTCGGTCGCCGACGACCGGCTGCCGGTCTTCGGCGCGATCAGCTCCCAGTTTCAGGACGAAGGCGTGACGGCGGCGTACCTGGAGATCCTGCGCGCCGTCGCGGCGAAGACGGGCGTCTCCAGGACGTCGCGCTTCGCCGAGCCCGCGAGCCGCGCCTCGACGTCGCGGAACCGCATCATCCCCGCCGCGCGGCGCAACTACCTCGCCGACGTCGCGGGCGCGGTGCGCTCCTACCGCGCGGCCGCGGAGCGCGCCGTCGCCGCCGCCCGTCGGATGGAGGCGTTCGAGATCTCGGCCGAGGCGCTCCGCGACTCCGGCGACGTCGACGGCGCGCGCCGCCTCGAGGCCGCGGCGACGGAAGCGCGCGCCGCGCTGCCGGCCGACGCCCGCGCGCTGCTCGACGACTGGCCCGCGACCGAATCGGCGTATCGCGGCAGGGAGCTCGTGACCCGCGTGCGCGACCGCGAGCAGCGCCGGTCGCTCGTCACCGAGAGCCTCGCGGGCCTCGGCATCCGTCGCGTCGCGCTGCCGCGCTTCGCCTCGAAGGCCGAGCTGCTCAGGTTCCTGCTCCTCGAAAACCTGCCGGGCCGCTTCCCGTTCGCGGCGGGGGTCTTCGAGCTGAAGCGGGCGGACGAAGACCCGAAGCGCCAGTTCGCGGGGGAAGGCCCGCCGGAGCGCACCAACCGCCGCTTCCATTACCTCTGCCGGAACGACGCCGCGAAGCGGCTCAGCACGGCGTTCGACTCGGTGACGCTGTACGGCCAGGATCCCGATCGCCGGCCGGACATCTACGGCAAGGTCGGCGAGTCGGGCGTGTCGATCTGCACGCTCGACGACATGAAGAAGCTCTACGCGGGCTTCGACCTCTGCGACCCGAACACGTCGGTGTCGATGACGATCAACGGGCCGGCGCCGACCATCCTCGCCTTCTTCTTCAACACCGCGATCGACCAGCAGGTCGACCGCTTCGTCGTCGACAAGGGGCGGGCGCCGAGCGAGGCCGAGCGCGAGGAGATCGCCGCGCGCACGCTTCGCACCGTGCGCGGCACCGTGCAGGCCGACATCCTGAAGGAAGACCAGGCGCAGAACACCTGCATCTTCTCCACGGAGTTCGCGCTCCGCCTGATGGGCGACGTCCAGAGCTACTTCGTCGATCACGGCGTGCGGAACTACTACTCGGTGTCGATCTCCGGGTACCACATCGCGGAAGCCGGGGCGAACCCGGTGACGCAGCTCGCATTCACGCTCGCGAACGGCTTCACCTACGTCGAGTACTACCTCGCGCGCGGGATGAAGATCGACGACGTCGCGCCGAACCTCTCCTTCTTCTTCAGCAACGGCCTCGATCCCGAGTACTCCGTCATCGGACGCGTGGCGCGCCGCATCTGGGCGACGGCGATGCGCGACGTCTACGGCGGCGGCGAGCGCAGCCAGAAGCTCAAGTACCACGTGCAGACGTCGGGGCGTTCGCTGCACGCGCAGGAAGTCGACTTCAACGACATCCGCACGACGCTGCAGGCGCTGATCGCGCTGCAGGACCATTGCAATTCGCTGCACACGAACGCCTACGACGAGGCGATCACGACGCCCACCGAAGAGTCGGTGCGGCGCGCGATGGCGATCCAGCTCATCATCAACCGCGAGCACGGCGCGATGAAGAACGAGAACGCCCTGCAGGGCTCGTTCTTCGTCGAAGAGCTGACCGATCTCGTCGAAGAGGCGGTGCTGCGCGAGTTCGAGCGACTGGCGGAGCGCGGCGGCGTGCTGGGAGCGATGGAGACGCAGTACCAGCGCGGGAAGATCCAGGAGGAGTCGCTCAAGTACGAGCACCTCAAGCACACGGGCGAACTGCCGGTGATCGGCGTCAACACCTTCGTCGACGAGACGCAGGATCACGCCAAGGCCATGGACGACCTCGAGCTCTCACGCAGCACCGTCGAAGAGAAGGAAGCGCGTCTCGCCGACCTCGCGGCGTTCCACCGGGCGCACGCCGCCGAAGCGCCCGCCGCGCTGCGGCGCCTGCAGGAGACGGCGATGCGGCCCGACGGCAACGTGTTCGCCGAGCTGATGCGCACGGCCCGCGTCGCCAGCCTCGGGCAGATCACCCGCGCGCTGTTCGCCGTGGGCGGCGAGTACCGGCGGAACCTCTGATCGCCCGGTAGCCCCTCATGGCGCCACCTCCCGACGGCTCGGTCGCCCAGCGCCTCGCGCGGATGCAGGGCGTGCATCGGCCGTTCGACCTTTTAGCGTCGGCGGCGCCGTCGCTGCGGGAGCGGATGGCGCAGTGCCTCGGCGTGCGGCTCGGTCGCGCCGCGAGCGACCCCCGCCGCGAGGCGTGGGTGCTGATCAACGCCGACCTGCGCGGGCTGCAGGCGCGCTCCCATTCGCCGGACCGCGTGCTGCTGCCGAGGCGCAATCACAACTGGTGGGAGATCCTCCTCGCGGCCGCGCGGCGCCTCGGGCTCGACGTCTATCCCGGGCTTTCCGAGCGCGAGGTGGAGCGCCTGGTGTTCGACCGCACCGCGCGTCTCCTCGTGGAAGGGCTGGAGGCCGCCGAGCGCGAAGTCCTGGACCTCGTCGCGCGCGAGACGCCGTCGTTCACCGACGCCTTCGACCGGCTGAACCTCTCGGACGACGGCCGGGCGCTGGTCCTCGCGGCGTTCCACCGCATCGCTCAGGCGACTCCGTGCGCCGACGCCGAAGCCGTCTCGTCGTCCCGCCGCTCCGCCGCCTACCTCCGCGCCGGCCTCGAGCGCGCGGGCGTGATGCCGTCGGCGTCGCGCAGCCTCCGCTATCTCCGCGACGGCCTCCCGAAGGCGTTCGCCGCCTGGACCGCGGTCGCCGCCGCCCGCAACCTCCTCCCGCGCGCGTCCCGCCCCCTCGCGC
The DNA here is from genome assembly GCA_035626575.1 of Planctomycetota bacterium. Taxonomy (GTDB): domain Bacteria; phylum Planctomycetota; family CAIWVZ01; genus DASPNK01. Next base: position 3,295 of record DASPNK010000469.1, read on the forward strand.
TCTGCCTCGCCGCCCTCCACCTCCACGGCGCCGTCACCGAATGCGTCGAGGAGCTGGAGGCGCTGCGTCTGTAGACGGCCCGACCTCGAGCGACCGTCGCTGATCGTCGTAGACATGCCGCGGTCGTGGGCGACCGGCGATGCGGGCGCGTCCTCGCTGCGCTCGGCACGGCGCTCCGCGGTCCTCGCGGGGCACGGCAGCGACCCACCGTCGTCGACCGCATCCCGCAGCCGCGTTGGCGAGCCGCTCGCCCGAGCGGCGTCTACCGACCGCCGTCCGCGCGAGCGCGGACGGAACTCATCAAGCCGCCGCGCCGCGAGCGGCGCGGTCGAAATACCGCCGCGCCGCGAGCGGCGCGGATCAGAAAAGCCGCCGCGCCGCGAGCGGCGCGGAATCAACGACCCAGCGGCGCGGAATCAAAGACCCAGCGGCGCGGAATTTAAGAACGAGGCCCGGCCACCCCTGCCGCCGCTCCGCGGCAGGGGGGCCGGGCCTCAGTGCCGGGGATCCCCGCTCAGAACCCCCGGCGTCTGCCTTCGCCGTCGCAACCGGCGGATGTTCCGCCGACATTCCTCAGCCCACCGTCGTCGACCGCATCCCGCGACCGCCGCTCTCAAGCCGCTCGCCCGAGCGGCGTCCGCCGACCGCCGTCCGCGCGAGCGCGGACGGAACTCATCAAGCCGCCGCGCCGCGAGCGGCGCGGTCAGAAAACCGCCGCGCCGCGAGCGGCGCGGAATTTATTCATCAGCCGGCATCATCTCCAACGCGAGGAGAAGAAGCCCGTGATCCTTCGCCAGGGCGGCCGCGAACGGCTCGCGCCGGCCGCCGTCGCGCCCGACCGTGACCGGCGCGACCCCGGACAGGGCCGCGATGACCGTCTCACGGAACGGGTTGTAGGGCAGGCCGTGTTCGACCGAGAGGCGATACACCGCATCGCCCAGCACCGTCGCGCGCTCGGCCGCCGTCGCGTCGGCGGCGACGTCGCCCGCGTCGAGCTCCTTCAGCGCCTGAGACATCAAGGTCTCGTAACGGTCGAAGAGGTCGGTCACGGCGCCCTTTCCGGAAGGCGGTCGCCGAAGCGATCGCTTTCCATGAGTTGAAACGCGAAACCGGGCGACGTGTTGGCGCGGAAGGGGCGCGAAGCCGCGCCGCCGTGCGGCGCCACGGGAAAAATCGGCGCGAACGCGCCGTCGATCAGCCGGCGAGCCGGGCCAACGCCGCGGCGACGCCTTCGGCGGTGATCCCCTGTTCGGCGAAGACGTCCGGAGACGGGCCGGAGCTGCCGTAGCGGACGGCGCCGAGGCGGGCCAGACGCGTCGAAAGCCCGGAGTCGGCGACGGCTTCGGCGACCAACGCGCCGAGGCCCGTGTGCACCGAATGGTCCTCGACGGTCAGGATCCCGCGGAGCTTCGCCGCGGCGCGGACGGCGTCGACGTCGAACGGGCGGACGGACGGCGACAGCAGGACGCGCACCGACAGTCCGCGCTCGGCCGCGAGCTTCGCTCCGGCGACCGCGTAAGGCGTGGCGGCGCCCATCGTGACGAGGGCGACGTCTTTGCCTTCTCGATAGACGTCCATCCGGCCGGGGCGGAAGACGTACGCGGCGTCGAAGAACGGCGCGCCGTCGGGCTTCACGAGCATGGGCATCTTCGAGCGGCCCATGCCTACGAACTGATTCCCCGGCGTCCGCGCGCAGTAGCGCACGACATGGTCGGTCTGGTTCGGATCGACGGGCAAGTAGATCTCGAAGCCGAACGGGCCGCGCAGCAGGCCCACGTAGTCGATGTTCTGATGCGTCGGGCCGTCTTCGCCGACGTCGAGGCCGAGATGCGTGCAGACGATCTTCACGCCGGCGTGGTTGATGTCGTTGAGACGCTGGTTGTTGTAGGTCTCGCAGACGCCGAACACGCCGAAGGTCGAGAAGAACGAAAGGAAGCCTTCGCGCGCGAGGCGCCCCGCGACGACCGCGTTGTTCTGCTCCTGGATGCCGCCTTCGAGGAAGGCGTGCGGCGACGCCTTGCGGAAGCCCGACATCTTGCACGAGCCTTCGAGGTCGTTGCTCACGGCGACGACCTTCGGAGGCCGGCCCGGGAGGTTGTTGCGCTTCGCGAGGTCTTCGAGCACGTCGCCGTACGCCGAGCGGCAGTCGCTCGCGGCGGTTCGAACGGCGGGCGCGCCCGCGTCGATCGCCGGCAGCGGCCCGACCTTCTCTTCGAGGCCGGCCCACGGCTTCGCCGCCGCGCGGCGCGCCTTCCAGGCGTCGAGCGTGTCGGGGAGTCCGAGGTGCGCGAAGGCTTCGCGGAGCTGCGCGTCGGTCGCCGCCGACCCGTGGAAGTGGGCGCTGTTCTCCATGAACGGCACGCCCTTGCCCATGATCGTGCGCGCCACGACGCAGGTCGGTCGATCGGGCCGCTCGGTCTCCCCGCGGCGGATCGCGACGAACGTGCGCACCAGCGCGTCGAAGTCGTGGCCGTCGACGCCGACCACGTTCCACCCCGCCGCCGCGAACTCCGCCTCGACCTCCTGCGGCATCACGGCGTTCGTGTCGCCGCCGATCTGCAGGAAGTTCCGGTCGACGACCGCGATCAGCCGGTTCAACCCGAACTTCACGGCGAAACGACGCGCCTCCGAGATCTGGCCCTTCTGCTGCTCGCCGTCGCCCATCAGGACGTACGTCCACGCGTCGAAGCCGCGGAGCTTCCGCGCCGTCGCGGCGCCCACGCCCGCCGAAAGCCCCTGCCCGAGGTTGCCGGTGTTCCACTCCACGCCCGGCACCTTGGTCTCGACGTGGCCGGCGAACGCGGAGCCCGCGCGGCGGAATCCGAGTCGCACGTCGTCGTGGGAGACGAAGCCGAAGGCCGCCAGCGTCGCGTACACGCCGGGCGAGATGTGCCCGTTGCTGATCAGGATCGCGTCGCGGTCGGGCGCATGCGCGTTCTCGGGCCGCACGTTGGCCGTCGCGTACATCGTGAGCAGCAGGTGCGCGCACGAGAGCGAGCCGCCGGGATGCCCGGACGCGGCGAGCGACGTGGAGAGGAGGATCGTCTCCGCGCACTCTTTCCACGCGGCTTCCAACGCGCGGCGTCGCGCGGGAGGAAGCTCGCCGGCGAGGGGATCGAGACGGAGTTCGGCCGGAGCGGGCATAGGGTCCTTTCTCCTTCGGCGCACTCTACCCGCCGTCGCGGCGGGAGGCGGTCAGCCGCGCACGAAGGCGTTGCCGCGGCGCTCGCGGCCAATGGTCGTCGCCGGCCCGTGGCCGGGGATCACCGTCGCGTCTTCGGAGAGCGCGTAGAGGCGCGTCGCGATAGAGGTGCGCAACTGCTCGAAGTCTCCGCCCCAGAGATCCGTCCGCCCGACCGAGCCCTTGAACAGGGTGTCCCCGGTGAAGACCACCTCGCGCGTCCCCGCCCTCCACCGGAAACAGACGGACCCCGGCGTGTGTCCGGGCGTGTGGAGGACTTCGACCTCGCTCCGGCCGGAGCCCGCCGTCGCCCCGTCGACGAGGAACCCCTCCAGCGGAAGCACCGGGTCGAACGAGAACCCGAACAGGCGGCCCTGCATGTCGAGGTTCTCGTAGAGGAACAGGTCCTTCTCGTGCAGGCGGATGCCGGCGCCGGTCTTCTCCGAGACCGCGCGGGCGGCGCCCACGTGGTCGAAGTGGGCGTGGGTGTGCACGAGCGTGACCGCGCGGAGGCCGAGCTTCTTCAGTCGCGTGAGAATCTCGGGCGCGTCGTCTCCCGGGTCGATCACCACCGCCTCGCCCGTGGCGGGGTCGCCGACGATCGAGCAATTGCACTGCAACGGACCGACGGGAAACGTCTCGAGGATGAAATCCGGGTCGGCCATCGTTGGGGACTTCGGAGCGCGCGGCGCCTGCGGCGGGGCGGCGGCCGCGACGAGGCCGATGGTAACCTCGCCCCTCGCCGCGGCCTGACGCCGCGGCGCGCCGCAGGACTCACTATGCGACGGATCTTCATGGCCCTCTGCGCCCTGGCGCTCGCCGCCCCGGCGCAGGAGCAGGGCGCCGTGTTCCAAGGCGCGAAGCTCGAGGGCGACGCACTCGTGGTCACCCTCGTCTGCGCTCCGGGGTGGCACATCTATTCGGCGGTCGGGGACCGCCCCGATCGCACGCGGATCGAACTCGAGCCGGGGCCCCGAAAGATCGCGGGGCCGATCGCGGAGCCGCCGCTCAAGCACCACCGGCAGGAATACGAGGGCGGGTACGTCTCCGAGTACGACTACCTCGACGGGACCGTCGTCTTCCGCGCGCCGCTGGCGCCGACGGGCGCGGCGGGCGATGCCGTCAAGGGGTCGATCACCTGGATGGCTTGCAACGACGACGGCTGCCTTCCCGAGGCGACGGCGACGTTCTCCTTACCGCTCGGCCCGGCGACCGGCGCCGCCACGCGCCCCGCCGACGGCGCGACGACGCGTCCCGCGCTCCGCACCGTCCAGCGTCCGAAAGCCGAGCCGCCGCAGCGGTCGATCGATCCGCTGACGTTCGTCTCGATGTCGTGGCCCGAGCGCGTCCAGGCCGGCGCGACCTTCGACCTCGAGGTGAAGGTGCGCGTGAACTCCGGGTGGCACATTTACGACTTCACCGACGCCGGAGTTTCGGTCCCGACGTCGTTCGCCGTCGAGCCGACGGCGAAGGACCGGCCGACGCGCGTGCGGCTCGCGGGCCCGGCTAAGGCGTCGCGCCCAGCCGTCCCTTACGGACCTCCGGAAGAGCGGGCGCGGGTCTTCGAAGGCGCGACCACCTTCGTCGTCCCGCTGACGGTCGACGGCGCCGCCGCGTCGGAGAAGGAGGCGTTCCGCCTGGTCGTGCGCTACCAGACCTGCGACGCCGTGAGCTGCCTGCCGCCGACCGAGGCCGGGTTCGGCCTCGACGTCGCCGTCGACGGCGCGTCGCCGGAACGCGGCGCTCCGGCGGCGACCGACGTCGGGCCGGAGACCCGGGAGGCGGCGCCGCCGCCGACCGGCGCCGGCGCCTCGGCGTCGCCCGCAGCGCCCGCAGGCGCGCTCCGCGTCCGTTCGGCGACCATCGAGCCCGCGCGCGCGCGGGCCGGCGACGAGGTCTCGCTGACCGTTCAGCTCGACGCTCCGGCCCGTCTGAACGCCGGGATCGCGGATCTGGTGCTCGTGGAAGGCGCTGCGGATTGGACCCCGATCGACGCCGCATCGGTCCGCGTGTCGGAGGGCGTCGCCACCGTGACGCGTCGCTTCCGGCTCTCCGACGAAACGCGCGACGGAGATCTCGCGGTCGCCGGCCGTGCGACGCTCGACGGCGCCGTCGGTGCGTTCACCGCTTCCATCCGCGTCGCGACGCCGCTGTGGTCGTTCCTGCTGCTGGCCATGCTCGCCGCGGCGGGCGCGCTCCTGACCCCGTGCGTTTTCCCGATGATTCCTGTCACCGTCTCCTTCTTCACGAAGCAGGCGGAGAAGAGCGGAGGGCGGAGCCCCTTCGGCATGGGGGCGCTCTACGCGTTCGGCATCGTCGCGTCGTTCACGCTCATCGGGCTCGTCTTCACGCTCGCGCTCGGACAAAGCGGCGCCGCGTCGTTCGCGATGCATCCGATCACGCAGCTGGCGATCGCCGCGCTCTTCATCGTGTTCTCGTTGTCGCTCTTCGGCGCGTTCGAAATCCAGCTTCCGGCGTTTCTCCTGAATCTCGTCGGGTCCGCGCAGGGGCGCGGCGGTTCGGCGGGCGTCCTGCTGATGGGGTTCCTGTTCGCGCTGACGACCTTCACGTGCACGGCGCCGTTCGTGGGCGGCCTGCTCGCGGGCGCCGCGACCTCGGGGGACTACCTTCGACCGACGCTCGGCATGGTCGCGTTCTCCTCGGTTCTCGCCGCGCCGTTCTTCTGGCTGTCCGTCTCGCCGAGTTACCTGAAGAGGTTGCCGCGTGCGGGCGGATGGATGAACGAGGTCAAGGTCGTCATGGGGTTCGTCGAGCTCGGCGCGGCGCTGAAGTTCCTCGCGGGCTTCGACGTCGAGATCTTCAACCGCACGTTCTGCCTCGTCGTGGCCGTCGCGCTCTTCACGCTCTGCGGGCTTTACCTGCTCGGGACGTACCGCCTGCCGCACGACGGCCCGCGCGAGAAGACCTCGGTGACGCATCTCATGCTGGCCCTCGGTTCGTTCGCCCTCGCGTTGCATCTCGCGGGCGGACTCGACGGTGCGCCCACGTCGCATTTCATCGACGGGTACCTGCCGGTGGTGGAGCGGGAGAAGAGCCCCCGGGTGCGCGAATTCGAGCTGGCGGAGCGCATCGCCGCGTCGCTCGGCGGGCGGGAGGTCGGCAGGGCCGCGGCCGGACCTCCGCGCACGGGATTGGACCGGCTGTTCCTCGACGACTTCGACGGCGCGCGCGCCGAGGCGGTCCGGCTCGGCAAGCCGATCTTCATCGACTTCACGGGGTTCACCTGACAGAACTGCCGCAACGTCGAGGCGGTCGTCTTCGACAATCACTCCGATACGCGCGTGCGCAGCAAGCTCGAAGCCTTCGTCGTCGCCAAGCTCCACTGCGACCACAAGGACCTCGCCAAACGGGAGGCCGCGGTCTCGTTGCAGTCGCGGCTCGGGCTCAGCCCGATCCTCCCGCAATACGTCGTGCTCGATCCGCGCGATCTCGCCGTTCTCAAGAAATGGGGATACGGCGACCGCAAAGGCGTCGATCTCGAGTACTGGTTGTCCGTGCTCGAAGACGCGCTGGTCGCCTGGCGGGCCGCGGCGGGCGCCGCCGCGCGTTGACCCGATGACCGCGACGGTCGGCCCCGCCGAGGTCGAGCGCGCGCTGGCGGCGGCGTTCGCCGCGCGGCGTGCGTGCGCCGAGGTCCCGCGGGGGCGCCGCGCCGAGATCCTGCTGACGGTCGCGGCGCGGCTGCGCGCCGAGGAGGCCGCGTTCGCCGACCTCGTCGTCGAAGAGGCCGCGAAGCCGGTCGACCTCGCGCGCGCCGAGGTCCGGCGCGCCGCCGCGACGTTCGAGGCGGCGGCCTACGTGGCGGGGAGCGCCGTCGGCGAGGTGCGGGCGCTCGACTTCGCGCCCGCTTACGACGACCGCGTCGCGCTCACGACCCGCGTCCCGATCGGCGTGGTCGCGGCGATCACGCCGTTCAACTTCCCGGTCAACCTCGTCGCCCACAAGCTGGCGCCCGCCGTCGCCGCGGGCTGCCCGTTGCTGATCAAGCCGGCGCCGGCGACGCCGCGCTCTGCGGCGCGGCTCGCGAAGCTCGTCCTCGACGCGGGATGGCCCGCCGAAGGGCTGCACGTGCTGCCGCTCGCGGACGACGCCCATGCGGCCCCGCTGATCCGCGATCCGCGCGTGCGCCTCCTCACCTTCACCGGCTCGGCCGAAGTCGGCTGGCGCCTCCGCGACCAGGCCCGTGAGAAGGCCGTGGCCCTCGAACTCGGCGGCGACGCGTTCGTCGTCGTCCACGCCGACGCCGACGTCGCGAGGGCCGCCGCGCGCTGCGCCTTCGGCGCGTTCGTCTACGCGGGTCAGACCTGCATCTCGGTGCAGCATGTTCTCGTCCACCGCTCGATCCTCGCGCCGTTCCGCGACGCGTTCGCGGCGGAGGTCCGCGCGCTGCCGACGGGGGACCCGCGCACGCCCGGCGTCGTCGTCGGCCCCGTGCTGCGCGACCGCGACGCCGATCGCATCGACGCGTGGTGCGCCGAAGCGCGCCGCGGGGGGGCGCGCACGATCGTCGAGGGCGGGCGCGACGGACGCTTCCTCGAGCCGAGGGTTTTTGAGGATCTGCCGCCGACCTGCGCGCTGGCGACGCAGGAAGCGTTCGGCCCGGTCGCGGATCTGTCGGGTTACGACGCGCTCGACGAGGCCGCGGCGCGCGTCAACGCGTCGCGCTTCGGGCTGCAAGCCGGAGTCTTCACGCGGGATGTCGAAATCGTGCGCAGGCTCTTCCGCGAGCTAGAAATCGGCGGCCTCGTCTATAACGAGGTTCCGACCCTTCGATACGACGCGATGCCGTACGGCGGGGTGAAGGGATCCGGACTCGGACGCGAAGGCCCCGCCGGCGCCTACGAGGCGATGACCGAGGCGCGCGTCCTCGTGCTCTGACTCCGCCGGCGCGCGACTGATAGACTCGCACGCCCGCACCGTGATCGGCCGACATGGGGCAAAACGAACACAAGACGACGCAGCAACTCGTCCTGCAGAGCCAGGGAGGCGATCGCGACGCCTTCAACCAGCTCTTCGCGCGCTATTACCCGCGCATCCGTCTGCTGGTCAAGCTCCACATGATGGACAAGCTGAAGGCGCAGACCGAAGCGGACGACATCATTCAAGAGATCTACTTAGAGGTCTACAAGAATTTCCATAAGTTCGAGTATCGCGATCCGAACTCGTTCTATAAGTGGATCGTCACCGTCATCGGCTGGAAGATCCGCGACTTCGACAAGTACTTCTTCAAGACGTCGAAGCGTCAACCCGCCGAGACCCTCTCGCTCGACGAGCGGGTGCGCGAGAACGACACGTCGAGCTTCGACCTCGGCGACGTGCTCCACGGCGACTCCGCCACGCCCTCCCAGATCGTGATGCAGAAGGAGGGCTACAAAATGCTCGAGAAGGCGATGGAAAA
>DASPNK010000470.1:0-9709 GCA_035626575.1 Planctomycetota bacterium
CGTCGCCCGGAGAGGCGGCCTCGCCGGGCGCTTCGTCCTCGACGCTCATGGGGCGGCGATCTTCCGCGGGGGGCCGCGGGCCGTCAATCGAGGCGCGGGGCGGCGCGACGGGCCGCCCGGCGTTCCGGCGTCTACGATCGCCGCCGCCGCGCCGTACGAGGAGCGCCATGAAACCCGAAAGCCGCCACGTCGTGGTCGAGACCGGCGCCGCCCCGGTGAAGGCCTGGATCCGCGGCGTGCCGGTGGAACCGGCCGCGCTCGAACAACTGAAGAACGTCGCGCGCCTGCCGTTCGTCCATCGCTGGGTCGCCGCCATGCCCGACGTTCACGTCGGCATCGGCGCCACCGTGGGCAGCGTCGTGCCGACGCGCGGCGCGATCATTCCCGCCGCGGTGGGCGTCGACATCGGCTGCGGGATGTGCGCCGTCCGTACCTCGCTCACGTCCTCGCAGCTTCCGGACGACCTGAAGCCGCTGCGCACGGCGATCGAGAAGGCCGTGCCCCACGGCCGCACCGACCACGGCGGGCGCAACGACCGCGGCGCCTGGCGCGTCGCGCCGGCGCGCGTCGAAGACGCCTGGCGGAAGCTCGCGCCCGGCTATCGCGAGATCGTCGGCAAGCACCCGCGCATCGACCGCGGGCAGGACCTCGGCCACCTCGGCACGCTCGGGACCGGCAACCACTTCGTGGAGCTGTGCGTCGACGAGGCCGAACACGTGTGGCTGATGCTCCACTCCGGATCGCGCGGCGTCGGCAACCGCATCGGGACCTATTTCATCGAAGCGGCGAAGGCCGACCTGCGTCGTCGCGGCGGCGAGCTTCCCGACGTCGACCTGGCCTATCTGAAGGAGGGCTCCGACCTCTTCGACGATTACGTGCAGGCCGTCGACTGGGCGCAGCGCTTCGCTCGCGAGAACCGGCGCCTCATGACCGAGCACGCGCTCGAGGCGCTGCGCGGCGCCGGGCTGCCGCCGTTCCGCGCCGACCTCATGGCGGTGAACTGCCACCACAACTACGTCGCGAAGGAGACGCACGGCGGCGAAGAGGTCTTCGTCACCCGCAAAGGCGCCGTGCGCGCGGCGCAGGGCGACCTCGGCATCATCCCCGGCTCGATGGGCGCGAAGTCGTTCATCGTGCGGGGCAAAGGCAACCCGGAGAGCCTGAACTCATGCAGCCACGGGGCGGGGCGCGCCTTGTCGCGGACCGCGGCCCGCAAGGCGTTTACGCTCGCCGACCACGCCGAGGCGACCCGGCACGTCGAATGCCGCAAGGACGACGCGGTCCTCGACGAAACGCCCGGGGCGTACAAGCCCATCGATGCGGTGATGGACGCGCAGTCCGACCTGGTCGACGTCGTGCACGTCCTCCGCCAGGTCGTCTGCGTCAAAGGCTGAGAAACCAAGCGGTTTTCCTGAGGCGGGGCGTAGACTTCGGTCCCGTCGCCCCGAAAGGACCCGCACTCCCATGCCCCGCATCCGCCGGCTGAGCGCCGCCCTCGCGCTCGTCGCGTCCCTCGCGGCGCCGGCCGCGGCGCAGACCACGCTCTTTGAATGGAGCGGCGGCGGTCCCGAGACCGGCCTCGGCCGCGGCGGTTGCGGCGTCGGCGATCTGAACGGCGACGGAGTCCCCGACGTCGCCCTTGCGGAGCACCCTCCGCTGACGACGCCCGGCGCCGGCGGGGTCGTCGTCGCGCGGTCCGGCTTCGACGGCGCGACGCTCTGGACGGCGTCGACGGCGACGCCGCTCGCCGGCCCCTTCGCCGCGGGCGACGTGAACGGAGACGGCGTCGTCGACGTCGCGATCTCCGACGGAGCGCTGCGGATGCTGTCGGGCCTGGACGGCGCCGTCTTGTGGACGCGCTCGTACTCGTCGGCGCTGACCGTCCGCGCGGTGGACGCGGGCCCGGACCTGAACGGGGACGGAGTCGGCGACGTCCTGGCGCAGACGGTCCACTTCTGGTTCGCGTCGTCGTTCGCGGAGATCGTCTCGGGCGCCGACGGTGCGCTGCTGGCCAATCCTGCGGCCTCGACGCAGACGGGTCCGGTCCCGATGCGGTTGCTGCCCGACGTCAGCGGCGACGGTCTGGGCGAATGGGTGCTTGGCGCGCGACCGTATCTGCCGAACCAGGTCGACGTGTACAGCTCGAGCGCGTTGATCCACGTCAAGACGTTGTCCGGCCCGCCGCCGGCGCCGTCGGCGAACGGGGGTCTGACGACGTGGTCGCTCGGCGGCTCGCTGGGATCGCCCGGCGACGTCGACGGCGACGGGCTCGTCGATCTCGCCGTCGGCCTGAGGGCGACTTATCAGATCACGAATCCCTGGGGTTCGCTGCCGCCGCCGTCGGCGTTCGAGACGCGCGTGTATTCGACGGCCGGAACCTGGGCGCCGCTTTACGCGGCGTCGTCGTTCGCGGTCCCGGGCGCCTCGGGCGACGTCGCCGGCCTCGGCGATCTCGACCTCGACGGCGTCCCGGACTTCGCGGTCTTCGGGGGCGAGCCCGCCGCGCCGCACCTTTCGGGCGTCTCCCTGCTGTCGGGGGCGACGGGCGCCCCGCTCTCCACGCTCCCGCTCGCGGGCGTCGAAATCCCGCGCCTCTCCGACGCCGGCGACGTGAACTTCGACGGCGTGAACGAGCACCTGCGCCTGGAGCCGTACGTCGACGCGCCCTTCAACAACGCGGGACGCGTCCGCGTCGCGTCGTACGCCGCCGTACCCGCCGCCGTCTCGACGCTCCTCGGCGGCGGCTGCGGCGCGACGGGCGGCGGCGTGCTGACGTTCCCTCCGCCGAAGCTCGGCGCGACGCTGACGATCGCGTGGGCGGGCGCGTCGCCGTCGGCCCTCGGCAACGCGGCGTTCGACTTCGCGCCTCCGTCGGCCTCAGCGCTCGGCGCCGGTTGCTTCTTCCACCTCGACCTCGCCCACGCCGCGACCTGGTGGCTCGTCCCGATCGCGACCGACGCCGCGGGCGCCGCCTCGCTGTCGATCCCCGTCCCGTCGATTCCGCTCCTCGCCGGCCTTCCCGTCACGGCGCAGCTGGTGCTGCTCGGGACGGCGGGTCCGTTCAGCTTCGATCTTTCGCCCGGCGTCGCCACGACGCTCGGATACTGACCGCACTCGAGACGCCCATGCAGAATTCGCTTCGGATGCTGTGCGCTTGCGCGCTCGTCGCCGCGACTGCGACGGCCCAGACCGCCCTGTTCGACTGGAACGGGTCGGGCGCGAGCGCCGCCCTCGGCACGGAGGTCGCCGCGCCCGGCGATCTGACCGGCGACGGGATCCCGGACTTCGTGGTGCGGGAGAACGTCTCGGGCGTTCCGACGTTCCGCGCGGTCTCGGGGTTCGACGGCTCGACGGCGTGGGCGTTCGCGGGGACCTCGGACTCCGTCGGTCCGATGGCCGCAAGCGACCTGAACGGCGACGGCGTCGCCGAGGTGATCGTTGCCGACGCGCCGATCGCGGGCGGCTGGGTCGAGGCGCGCTCCGGCGTCGACGGGTCGACCGTCTGGACATGGCCGGTCACGCCGGGATGGAACGTTTCGCTGCGGGACGCCGGGACGGACCTCGACGGCGACGGCGTCGGCGACGTTCTCGTGCGCATGGTCTTCTTCTGGGGCTACACCGAAGAGGCGCGGCTGCTCTCGGGCGCGACCGGCGCGCAGGTGAATTCGAAGCTGACCGGGACGAACGGCGGCGCGAACACGCCGATGCTCCTGCTGCCCGACGTCACCGGGGACGGTTTCGGCGAGCTCGTGGTCGGCTACAGCGCGGGCCTCCCGAACCAGGTCGGCGTGTACACGTCGGCCGTGTTCACGCCGGCAGGGTCCGTCGCCGGGCCCGCGCCGGCGATCGGCACGTACCACCACTTCGGCCTGCACGTCGGCGAGCCGGGCGACCTCGACGGCGACGGCCTCCCGGAGCTCGCGATCACGCAGCACGTGTACAACAACGCGCCGCCGTTCCCGTGGTTGCCGCCGCCGACGCCGAAGGAGTCCTTCACCCGCTTCTACACGCGGGCCGGCGGCGTCTGGTCGCAGCTCTACGCCCTCGGATCGTTCACGGTGCACGGCGCCTCGCGCTTCTGCGCGGGCGTGGGCGACCTCGACCTGGACGGGCGCTCGGACTACGCCCTGTTCGGCGCCCCCGAGGGCGTCCACCTCGGCGGCGTCACGTTGTGCTCGGGAGCGAGCGGCGCCGCGCTCGAAACGACCCCCGTCGCGAGCGGGATCGAGTTCCCCCGCGTCGCCCGCGGCGGCGACGTGAATCTCGACGGCGTCCCCGAGTTCCTCTGGCTCGAGCCGTACGACGACGGCGCGTTCTTCGAAGCGGGACGCGTCCGGGTGCGCTCCTGGATCACCGCGCCGTCGGCGTCGGCGACGCCGCTCGGCGGCGCCTGCGGGTCGACCGGCGGCGGCCTCCTGACCGTCGGCCCGCCGAAGCTGGGCGCGTCCACGTCGATCACGTGGACGGGCGCCCCGCCCTCGACGTTCGGCAACCTCGCGTTCGACTTCGCGCCGCCGTCGGCGACCGTGCTCGGCGGCGGATGCGTGTTCCACCTCGATCTCGCCCATGCGGCGACGTGGTGGCTGCTGCCGATCCTGACCGACGCGTCGGGGGCCGTCGCGCTGAACCTTCCGGTTCCGACCATCCCGCTGCTCGCCGGCGCGCCGGTCACGGTGCAGGGCGTGCTTCTCGGCACGGCGTCGCCCTTCGGCTTCGACCTGTCGCAGGGCTACCAGACCGTGATCGGCTACTGAGGCGCGCGACATGCGGCGAAGGACCGTTGTCGGAGGGGTCTGCGGAGTCGTCCTCGGCGTCCTCGCGCTCGCCCTCGTCGCCGCATCGACGTTCGAAGTCGGACTCGAGACGTTACTCGGCGCCGTCTTCGCCGCGGGCGGCGCGGCGGCGTTCCAGCTGCTCGCCGCCGCGTCCGAAGGCGTCCTCACGGCGCCGGCGACCGTCCTCGAGCTGCGAGGAACGGCCGGGATCCGTCTCGGCGTCGAGGCGTGCGCGCCGGGAGACCTCGACCGCGACGGCGTGCCCGACCTCGTCGTGGTCGGCGTTCAAGCTTCCGGTTCCGCGTTCGCGGAAGCCCGACGCGGGGCCGACGGCGCCACGCTGTGGCGCTTCGCGGGCCGCGGCGCCTCCCGCGGGCTCGTCGCCGCCGGCGACGTGAACGGCGACGGCGTGGGCGACGTCGTCTTCGCCGACGACTTCGGCGTTCGCGCGGCCTCCGGCGTCGACGGCGTCGCGCTCTGGACGCTAAGCGCTTCGCCCGCGGCGCCCCTGCGCGTCGCCGCAGCAGGCGACGACCTCGACGGCGACGGCGTCCCCGACGTCTGCGTCGTCGAAGCGCCCGAGGCCGCTCTCGTCGCCCTCTCCGGCGTCGACGGCGCGCCCCTCGGCCGTCGCCCTCTCGCGCCGCGCGCGACGCCGACGCCGATCGCGGCGCTCGGGGACCTCGACGGCGACGGGCGCGCCGAGGTCGCCTTCGCCGAACGCGGCGTCGACGGCGACGCGCTGGTCGTCGTCGGCGGCGCGAGGTTCGAGTTCGCGCGGCGCCTGACGCTCGCCGCGGCGGGCGGCGGCGCGACGGTCGTCGCGTCGCCGGCGGCGGGCGATTTCGACGGCGATGGTCGCGCGGATCTCGCGATCAGCGTGCACGAGGTCGACGCCGGCGGTCGCACGGTGCGCGCCGAGACGCGGATCACGGCGGCGCACGGGGGGCCTGCGATCCGAACGTTCGCCGCCGACGCGGTCGCGGGCGCCGGCGGATTCCTCGCCGCGCTCGGCGACGTCGACGGCGACGGGCGCGGCGACCTCGCCATGTCGGGCGCGGCGCCGTACGCGGGAGCGCGCGGCGGAACGACGGTCGTCTCCGGAGCGACGGGCGCAGTGCTCCTCGAACGTCCGTCGTTCGACCTCGCGACGCCGCGCCTCGCCCGCGGCGCCGACCTCGACGGAGACGGGACTTCGGAGGTCCTCGAGCTCGCGCCGTTCGACGACGCCGGCGGCGTCGATGCGGGTCGTGTCGCGCTGACGTCGACGACGCCGGTCCCGGCGGCGCGCGCCTTCGACGACGATGCCGGCGGCGACGCCGAGGCCGGCATCCTGTGCGCGACGCCGCCGAGGGTCGGCGCCGTCTTCACCGTCGCGACCACGGGCGCCGCGCCGGCGAGCCCGGGCGTCTTCTTCCTCGCGTTCGGCGTCGGCGCGTTCGGCGCCGACGCGGCGTTCGATCCCGACTTCGTCGTCGCGCTCCCCTTCGTGACGAACGCTCACGGCGACGCCGCGCGGGACGTCCCGTTGCCGGCCGGCCCGGCCCGCACGCTCCTTCCCGGGACGGCGCAGGCGCTGCTCCTCCTCCCCGACGGCCGCGTCGCGGCGAGCCCCCGCGCGCTGCTCATGGTCGGTCATTGACCGATCCGACCGGCGAACACGCCCGCCGGCAGTTCACAGGGGTAGGCGTGCTGTTCCGTCGAGGATCATCGGCCAGGGCACGGCTTCGACGCCGTCGCCGAGGTCCTGGCGTTCGCCGTCCCCGAGCACGACCCATCCCGATCGGAGCCCGAGGTCCCGCATCGCCGTCTTCATCCCGCGCAGGTCGCGCGCATCGATGCGCGCCCCGGACTTCACTTCGACGGGAAACAGGCGCGCCTCTCTTGTGCCAGACCTCCAGGTCTGCGGCCGCACGAAGTCCTCCGAGGAAGTGCAGCAAGCCGACGTCGCGAAGGTAGACCTTCGGCGCTTTGACGAGACGTTTTGAGAGGTTCGCGAAGTGCGGCGGCAGACGGCGGATGAGAAACGCGCCTTCGAGGACGTCGAGGTGGCGCGCCACCGTGGTCGTGTCGACGCCGAGCGCACGCGACAGTTCGGAGACGTTCAGCAGATTGCCGTGGAGATGCACCAGCATTCCCAGAAGCGTGCGGAGCCGCCGCGGCGGGAGGTTGAAGCCGAGGTCGCGCAGATCGCGCCCCAGAACCGCGTCCAGGTAGGCGTCGCATCAGTCCGCCCAGGACCGATCGTTCGGCATGGCCAACGCCGGCGGGAACCCCCCGCGGAACCGTCGATCCGCCGCCCATGCCGACGCAGCCACCTCGGTCGCGCGCAACGGCGTCAGTTCCACGACGCCGACGCGGCCACAGAGGTTTGCTACGAGGACTGCGGCCCGATGCGGTCGGGCCGGCGCGTGATGGAGGGCCCCCGCCTTTGGCGACCGCCGCGAGATGCGTCGAGAACCGCGATCGGCGGCGGCTACCGGCGTGGAGCGCCGAACGCTTCGAGGCGTTCGCGGAGCCTCGGCAACGCCGCCGCGAGGTCGCCGGACGTCGGCGGCGCGAGGCGGACGGTCTGCGGCGCGTCGGCGTCGATCACGTCGAACGTCGCGCTCCACGGCACAAGCTCGGAGATCGCCGGCGCGCCTTCCACGGCCGACGTGCCGCGCACGCGCCACGTGGTCTCGACGCGTCCCGCGGACTCGAAGTAGATCCGGCCCGGATCCGCGTCGAGGACCGAGGTCCAACCGGCGCCGCCGTCGTGCGGCGTGAACGTCACCACGCATTCACCTTCGAGCCGCGCGAAGCCCGACGGCCCGGCGTCGTCGGCTTCGAGGGGCGAGGGCCCGGTCCACACGAGATCGACGACGCGGTACCGCTGCAGCGTGATGCGCGCGTCGGTCCGCACGGAGGCGGCCTGCGAGGCGCGGTGGAGATCGGCGCCCGCTTCAAACGCGTCGCCCTCGTGGCGCACGAAGAAGCGCGCCGCACCGGTCGCGTCGACGGCCTTCCGCACGGGCGCCGAGCCGCCGCGTTTCTCCGCCCACGGTTGCTCGTGCCGGGGCACGGGACGGCCCTGGCGATCGTGAACCGACACCGCGACGCGCGTCGCGTAGGGCTCCAGCCGGAACGGATCGAGGCGCGGGTCGACCGTGCGCACGCCCCGCTCGAGCCGCACGCCTGCGACGCGCGCGAGCGGAGGGCCGCCGTCGACCGAGATCTCGAGAACCGCGTCGCCCGGCGCGAGCCCGTCGGCGACGAACGCGCCGTGCACGGCGCCGGGCCGGCACGCGAAGCGGCGCCCGTCGCCGTCGACGACGCGCACGTCGAGCCGCGCGTCGGAGGGGAAGCCGCCCTGCCACGCGACGCGCCCCGCGAGGGCGGCCCAGCACGTGACGCGCACGTCGGCCTCCGCGGTCGGGTCCCAGGGCGCGGAGGTTTCCGACAGACAGCAGTCGCCCTGCGCGCGGAGGACGTAGCGGTCGCCGTCGACGTCCGCGCAGAAGGAGAAACGCCCCTCGGCGTCGGTGACGCCGGAAAGACCGGTGTCCTCTTCGTCGGCCGGCGCTTCCGTCACCGGCCGGACCGCGTGGCGGTCGACGCGCGGCGCGACGTCCAAGGCCTGAAATCCCGCAAGTCCGAGCGTCGTGCGCGACACGTCCAGGCTCGCGCGCGCGGAGACGAGGGCTTCGAGGACGTGCGTGGGCGCCGCGTCGGTCGGAATCCGAGGCGCCACGAAGCTCGTCGCCTCGAAGCGGAACTCCAACGCGAGGGGGCGATCGGCCGGCGCGTCGCGAAGCCGCTCCGCGATGGCCGACGCGATCGCCGCGGAAATGCGATCGGCGGACGACGCGGCCGTCGGTTCTTGAGCGAACGACGCTTCGAGCACGCCGACGTCCGACGCCGGCGGCGCGCCGTCGACGGGTTCGGCGTCGACCGGCGCCGGAGGCGTGATCCGGAGCAGCGCCACCCGCGCGCCGACGACCGGGCGGCCTTCGGCGTCGCGCACCGTCCCGCGCACCATGGGGCGCGGGCAACGGTCAGGGTCGAACGCGACGCGCGGCAGCGTGCGGCGTCGGTGCGACGCGGCGACGCCGTCGACGCGCCCGGCGCCGGGGTCGTCGCGGTCGGCGTCGCGCGTCGCGGCATCGTGGACCGGCGCGGCCGCGACGACCGGCGCGCCGTCGGAAGCAAAGTCGTCCCCCGCCCACAGCCAGGCCGCGAGGGCGATCCACGGCGCCGCCGCGAGCGGCGCCCAGAACGCGGGACGGAACCGACGCACGGCGGCCATTGAACCACGTCGACGGCGGCCGACGGGCGCCGCTCCGTCGCGACGCCCCGCGCGCGACCCCTGCGGACGCTCTTCCGTCCGCCGCGACGCACGCTTAGAACCGCGGCGGCCTCGGAACCGCCCCATGTCCACCCCGCTCCAGCGCAAGCCGCCGTGGCTCAAGATCCGCCCGCCATCCGGCGAGAACTATCAGCGCATCAAGGGGTTAAGGCAGGGGCTCGGGCTCGCGACGGTGTGCGAGGAGGCCCGTTGCCCGAACGTCGCCGAATGCTGGGGCGGCGGGACCGCGACCTTCATGCTCATGGGCGACACGTGCACCCGCGCCTGTCGCTTCTGCAACGTCAAGACCGGCAACCCGCGCGGCGCGCTCGACGCCGACGAGCCGGACAAGGTCGCCCACGCCGTCAAGACGATGGGATTGACCTACGTGGTGCTCACCATGGTCGACCGCGACGACCTGCCCGACGGCGGCGCCGGCCACTTCGCGGCCGTCATCTCCGCGGTCCACCGGCGCAACCCGGGAACGGCGGTCGAGGTGCTGACGCCCGACTTCCGCCGGGTCCCGGACGCGCTCGACGTGGTCCTCTCCGCCCGGCCGGAGGTCTTCTCGCACAACATGGAGACGGTGCCCCGCCTCTACCGCCAG
>DASPNK010000471.1:0-4424 GCA_035626575.1 Planctomycetota bacterium
CGAAGCCGCGGCCGAGGCGCGGGTCCTTGCGGACGGCGACGACGACGCGGCCCTTCAGCGCCGTCTCCAACGCGCGGGCGACGCGGACGAGCGTGTCGCCTTCCGGCATGATCAGCGCGTCCGCGGCGCGCGGCGCAGCAGGCCCTTCGACGTCGCGGAAAAACCCGCCGCCGCGAGAGCCGCGGCGAACGGCGACGCGGACGCCGGGCCGCCGTCGATCTTCGAAATGAGCAGCGCGCGGCGCTTCACGCCGTCGACCAGCGCGGCGAGCCCTTCGGCGGCGGACTTCCAGGCGTCCGGGCGCGCGGCGTCGTCGACGAAGTCGCCGAAGAGCGTGACGGCCGACGCGCTCCGCGAGAGCCACGCGACGAGCGCGCCGTCCCGCAGGACGACGTAGGCGCCCGCCGCCCGCTGCGGCCGGGGGTCGCCGGCGGGCCACGGGACCGCCGCGCCGTAGGGGTTCGCCGGATCGGTCGCGGCGAGAACGGCGGTCACCGACGCGGACGGCGCCTCGCGGACCGAACGCAGGCGTTCGTCGGCGCCCGGCCGCGCGAACTGCGCCCCGCCGAGGCCCGCGACGAAGTATCCGCGCCGCACCTGCCCGCGCTCCTCCATCAGTCGCAACACGGGATAGACCGCGGCGAATCCTCCCGCGACCCCTTCGGCGCGCACGCCTTCCCGCGTCACGACGCCGTGACGGTCCAGCAACCGCTCCGCGAGCGCGGCGGCGCGCTCCTCCGGCCGCGGCGACGCGGCGCCCGGCTCGCGGAGCAGGCTCCACCGGCCCTCGCCGCCGGGCGGGACCGCGGCGCGGCGCTGCAGGAACCGCGAGGCGCGCCGATGCTCGGCGCTTCGCGACTCCTTCGCGCCGAACAGCCGCGCGCGGAGCGGCGCCGCGGTGTCGTTCGTCGCCTCGCCCGCCCACACGAGGTCCCACAACGCGTCGAGCGTCGCCTGCGGGTAGCCGCCGACCTTCGCCGCCAGCTCGCCGAAGAAGCACGCGCCGCGCGCGGCGAGGGCGTCGCGGACGCGCCGGTGGACGTCGGTCTCCCCGGGAATCGACCGCGGCGGCGGCGCGAGCAGGTCGACGCGATCGGCGAACGCGAAGGCGACGCGCCCGTCGTGCGGCCCGAGCGCCTCGAGCCCGTACCAGCGGAGCGCGCCTTCGGAGCAGAGTCGGTCGACGTCCCACGCCCGGAACCGCGCGACCCGGGCGGGCAACACGTCGTCGAACCACGCCGACGCGGGCAGCGCGCATCCCTCGAGCCGCTCGAGCGCGCCGCCGACCGCGTCGAGGCCGTCGCGCGGACGGTCCAGTTCGTGCCACGCCGCGAGGAACCGCGCGAAGGCGGGCGCGTCGACCGGCTCCACCTGCGCGCGGAGCCGGGCCAGCGAGCGGCGCTTCAGCGTGCGGAGGACCTCGACGTCGCACCATTCCGCTCCGCGGCCCTGCGGAAGAAACGCGCCTTCGACGACGCGCCCCTCGGCGGCGAGGGCGCGGAGCTTGTCTTCGACCGGCGCGACGCCGAGCCCGAAGCGCTGCGCGGGGGCCGCCGCGGGGAAGGGGCCGTGCGTGCGCGCGTACCGGCGGAGGAGGTCGCCCAACGGGTCCGCAACCGGCGTGAGGAAGGCCGACGGCAGGCCCGGCGGAGGCGCGACGCCGAGCGCGTCCCGGTAACGCGCGGCGTCTTCGGCGGCGATCAGGCGTTCTTCGCCCGCGACCGCGAGCGCGACCGCGCGGCGTCGCTCGCGCAGCGCGCGGATCCACGCCGCGGCGGCGGCGCCGGCGCCCGAGCGCGCGGCGATCTCGGGGGCCGACAGGTCGCCGAGGCGGCGCAACGCGTCGTAAAGATCTTCGACGTCGCGCAGGAAGGGCGGATCGAGCCGTTGCAGCTTCCGCTCCAGCGCGGCGACCTCGTCGGGATCGAGCAGCGTGCGCAGCTCGGCCTCGCCGAGCAGGTCGCGGAGCAGCGCCGGGTCGAGCGACAACGCGTGCGCGCGTCGCTCCGCGAGCCCGGCGTCGCCGTCGTAGAGGAACGCGCCGGTCCACGAGAAGAGCACCGACGCCGCGAACGGCGACGGCCGATCGACGTCGACCGTCGCGAGCCGGATCTCGCCGGAGCGGATCTTCCGGAAGAGGTCGCCCAGCGCGGCGACGTCGAAGACGTCCTGCACGACCTCGCGCACCGTCTCGAGCACGATCGGAAACGACGGGTGCTTTTCGGCCGCGGCGAGGAGGTCCTGCGCGCGCTTGCGCTGCATCCAGAGCGGCGTGCGCTCGCCGGGACGCCGCTTCGGCAGAAGGAGCGCGCGTCCCGCGTTCTCCCGGAAGGCCGCCGCGAAGGCGGGGGTCTCGTGAACCGAGCGCACGACCGTCGCCTCCAGCTCGTCGGGGTCGAAAAGGAAATCGGCCGGATCCGCGGGCTCGTCGGCCTCCGGGAGCCGAAACGCCAGCCCTTCTTCGGTCCAGATCCCTTCGGCCGTCGGCGCACGCCGCTCGCGAAGCCGCGCCAGCGCGACGGCGCACCACGGCATGTGCACCTTCCCGCCCCACGGAGAGAGGACGACGACGCGCCGATCGCCCAGCTCGTCGACGAACCTCTCGAGGACGATCGTGCGATCGCTCGGCACGACCCCCGTCGCCGCGGCTTCGTCGCGCACGTAGGCGACGAGGTTCCGAGCTGCGCGCTCTTCGAGGCCGTGACGCGCGCGGAGCGTCGCCTCCGCTTCGGACGGAGGCGCGTCGGCGATCGACCGCGCCAGCGCGCCGACGACGCGGCCGAACGCCGCGGGCCGCGCGGCGCGGTCCGCCTTCCAGAACGGAAGGCGCCCCGCCTCGCCCGGCGCCGGCGACACCAGCACGCGGTCGTGCGTGATGTCCTCGACGCGCCACGAGGTCGCCCCGAGGACGACGACGTCGCGCACCCGCGTCTCGAACACCATTTCCTCGTCGAGCTCGCCGACCCGCACCGGCTTCCCTTCTTCGGTCCCCGCGAGGAAGACTCCGTACAGGCCCCGGTCGGGGATGACGCCTCCGCTGACGATGGCGAGCCGCGCCGCGCCCGGCCTCGCGGCGACCTCGCCCGTCGCGCGGTCCCAGGTCAGCCGCGGCCGCAGCTCGGCGAAATCGTCGCTCGGATAGCGCCCGGACAGCAGGTCGAGCGTCGCGTCGAACAACGACCGCGGCAGGTCGGCGTAAGGCGCGGCCCGCCGCACGAGCGCGTAGAGGTCGTCGACCTTCCGCGGCGCGGCGACGGTCTCGGCGACCAGCTGCTGCGCGAGGACGTCGAGCGCGTTCCGCGGCGTGCGCAGCTCCTCGACGCGTCCTTCGCGCATGCCGGCGACCGTCGCCGCGCACGCCAGCAGGTCGCCTCGGAACTTGGGGAAGAAGACGCCTCGGGACGTCTCCCCGGTCGCGTGCCCGGAACGGCCGACCCGCTGCAGCGCCGACCCGATCGAAGGCGGCGCCTCGATCTGCACGACGAGGTCGACGGCGCCCATGTCGATCCCCAGCTCGAGCGAGCTGGTCGCCACGAGCGCACGCAGCTCGCCGCGCTTGAGGCGGTCTTCGATCGCCGTGCGCTTCTCCCGGGCCAGCGACCCGTGGTGCGCGAGCGCCAATTCTTCGCCCGCGTGCTCGTTGAGCGCCGCGGCGAGGCGCTCGGCGAGGCGGCGGCTGTTCACGAAGAGCAGCGTGGTGGGACGCTCCCGCACCAGCTCGACGAGGCGCGGATAAATCGACGGCCAGATCGAAGCCCGCGTCTCCGCGGCGGCGGCCGGACCCGAGCGCAACTCGACCGACTCGGAGAGGCGCGCCCAGTCTTCGACCGGCGTCTCGACGCGGAGCTCGAGCGCTTTCGGCGCGGAGGCGTCGACGACGGTCGCGGCCCGAGGGCGCCACGGGGCGTCGACGGAGGCGATCTCGCCGCCGCCGAGGAGGCCGCGCCGGAGCTGCTCCAGCCGCTCCAGCGACAGCGCGAGGTGGACGCCGCGCTTCGTCGCCAGCACGGCGTGGATCTCGTCGACGATGATCGTCTCCACCGACCGCAGCCGCTCGCGCGCCTGCGAGGTCAATAGGAGGTAGAGAGACTCCGGCGTCGTGATGAGGACGTCCGACGGTTCCCTTCGGAACCGCGCGCGTTCGACCGGCGGCGTATCGCCCGTGCGCACCGCGACCGCGATCCGGCGGAACGGCACGCCGAGCCGCTCCGCCGCCGCCGCCACGCCGGCCGCGGGCGCGCGGAGGTTGCGCTCGACGTCGGCGCCCAACGCCTTCAGCGGCGAGAGGTACAGCACCCGGAGGCGGTCCTCTTTCGGCGGCTCGGGCGAGAACATCAGCCGATCGATCGCCGTGAGGAACGCGGCGAGCGTCTTGCCCGACCCGGTCGGCGCCATGAGGAGCACGTGGCGCCCGCCGGCGAGCG
>DASPNK010000472.1:0-2244 GCA_035626575.1 Planctomycetota bacterium
GCCGGTCGCGACGCCCGCCGAGAAGATCCACCCCGAGACGAAGCGGGCCGACAACCTGCACAAGGTCGTCGAGCAGCATTTCGGCGACGTGCCGAAGGCGCTGGAAGGGGCGGCGCACGTGGCGCGCGGGCAGTTCAAGTACGCCGGCGTCACGCACAGCTTCACCGAACCGATGGTGGCCACGGCGCACTACGACCGCGAAGGCCGCCTGCACATGTACTCGGCGACGCAGGTCCCGCACTACCTGCACCGCGCGTTGACCGAAGTGATGGACATGCCGATGCACCGCATCCGCGTGGTCCGTCCGGCGGTCGGCGGCGGCTTCGGCGGAAAGAGCGACCCGTTCCCGCACGAGATGATCGCCGCGCTCCTTTCGAGGAAGTGCCGCCGGCCGGTCGAGATCCGCTTCGACCGCGAGGAGGTCTTCCTCTCTCATCACGGGCGCCACCCGTCGGAGATCGAGGTGGCGGTCGGCGTCGGCGGCGACGGCAAGCTCGTCGGGCTCGAAATCGACGCCCTCATCGACGGCGGCGCCTACGGCTCGTTCGGCGTCGTCACTTCGTACTACAACGGCGTGCTCGCGCAGGGACCGTACCGCATCCCGAACTTCAAGTATCGGGGCCGGCGCGCCTACACGAACAAGCCGATGAGCGGCGCCATGCGCGGTCACGGCGCGGTGAACACGCGCTACGCCTTCGAGACGCTGTTCGACGAGTGCGCGGAGAAGCTCGGGCTCGACCCGCTGCAGATGCGCCTCGACAACGCGTTGCCCGCGTACACGACGACCATCAACGACTTCCGCATCACCTCCAACGGCGTGGTCGAGTGCCTCGAGAAGGTGCGCGACGCCTCCGGCTGGAAGGAGAAGCGCGGCAAGCTGCCCTACGGGCGCGGGATCGGCGTCGCGTGCTCGTTCTACATTTCGGGATCGGCGCTGCCGATCCACCGCACGCGCACGCCGCAGACCACGGTCCACGTCAAGGTGGACATGGACGGCGGCGTGACGGTGTACAACCTCGCGGCCGAAATCGGGCAGGGGAGCGACACCGTCCTCGCGCAATGCGTGGCGGAAGTGCTCGGCCTCGACCTTTCGTGGATCCGAGTCAAGTCGGAGGACACCGACCTCGCGCCGGTCGACCTCGGCGCCTACTCCTCGCGGCAGACCTTCATGTGCGGCAACGCGGCGATCAAGGCCGCGGAGCAGGTGCGCGACCACCTGGTCGCGGCGGCGGTCCGCCTCTCCGGCGGCGAGCCGGAGGACTACGAACTGCGCGGCGGCATGCTGGAGCACCGCGGCGACGCCACGCGCTCCGTCTCGTACATGGAGGCGCTGGAGGAGGCGCTGGCGGACCGCGGCGCGCTCCACGGCACGGGGCATTACCAGTCGCCGAAGCTCGGCGGCGCCTACAAGGGCGCGGGGGCGGGGCTGTCGCCGACGTATTCGTTCGGCGCCTACGTCACGGAGCTGGAGGTCGATCCCGAGACCGGCTTCATCAAGGTGCACAAGGTCTGGGCGGCGCACGACTGCGGCCGAGCCCTCAATCCGCTGGCGGTGAAGAGCCAGATCATCGGGTGCGTGCACATGGGCCTCGGCCAGGTGCTGATGGAGGAGTGGTCGTTCAACCCGCGCGCGAAGGGCAACCTCCGCAATCCGTCGCTCCTCGATTACCCGATCCCCACGGTGAAGGAGATGCCGCCGGTCGAGGTCTTCATCGTCGAATCCGACGACAAGGAAGGCCCGTTCGGCGCGAAGGAGGCGGGCGAAGGGCCGCTGCTTCCGATCCTCCCGAGCGTGGGCAACGCCGTGTACGACGCGGTCGGCGTCCGACTCAGGGAGCTTCCGCTGTCGCCCCCGCGCGTGCTGCGGGCGATCGATCAGAAGGGCTGATCACGCCGCCCGCGCTCCGGGCGCGGGCGGAGAAACGACCGGCGTCGACGTGCGCCGGAAGCGAGCGCGCCCGAGGCGCGCGGGACCGGCGAAAGAACCGCGATGATCCTTCCTCCTTTCGAGCTGCATCGACCGACGACCGTCGAAGAAGCCGTCGCGCTGAAGGCGCGGTACGGCAAAGACGCCGACTTCGTGCTCGGCGGGACCGACCTGCTCTGCAACTACAAGTACGAGCTGAATCCGCGGCCGCACGTCGTGTCGCTGCGCGACGTGGCCGAGCTTCACGGGATCGACCCGGAGCGCATCGGCGCGGCGGCGACGCTCAACGACGTCGTCGACGACGAGGAGCTGAAGCG
>DASPNK010000473.1:0-5948 GCA_035626575.1 Planctomycetota bacterium
TGCCCGTTCCACGTCCTGATCTTCAAGTCGCAGAGCCGCTCGTACCGCGAGCTGCCGATGCGGCTGAGCGAGCTCGGAACCGTCTACCGCTACGAGCGGGCCGGGACGCTGCACGGTCTGTTGCGGGCGCGCGGGCTGACCCAGGACGACTCGCACGTCATCTGCACCGAGGATCAGCTGATCGATGAGATCCTCGCGGTGTTCGAGCTCACGCTCGAGATCCATCGGACCTTCGGCTTCGTCGACCCCGTCGTGACGCTGTCGACGAAGCCCGGGCTCGCCATCGGCGACGAGGCGATGTGGAGCAAGGCCATCGAGGCACTGACGCACGCGCTCGAGCGGTCGGGTCTCGCGTACGAGGTCGCCGACGGGGAGGGCGCGTTCTACGGCCCGAAGGTCGACTTCCACTTCCGGGACGCGATCGGCCGTCTCTGGCAGCTGACGACGGTGCAGTGCGACTTCGCGCTGCCCGAGCGGTTCGAGATGGAGTACGTGGGGCAGGACAACGAGCGCCACCGGCCGGTGATGATCCACCGCGCGATCCTCGGGTCGCTGGAGCGGTTCATCGGCATCCTCATCGAGCAGTGCGCGGGCAACTTTCCGTTCTGGATCGCGCCGGTCCAGGCGCGCGTGCTCTCGATCTCGCAGAACCACGTCGCGTACGCCCGCGAGGTCGCCGACCTGCTGCGCAAAGCCGGATATCGCGTCGAGGTCGACGACACCGACCAGCGCATCGGCGGCAAGGTGCGCGAGGCGCGTCTGCAACGCATTCCCTATCTGCTGACGGTCGGCGACCGCGAAGTCGCCGATCGGAAGGCGGCCGTCCGCGAACGGCCGGAGAAGGACCTCGGAGCGATGTCGCTCGAGGCGCTTCTTGATTTCTTCGCGGAGTTGGAACGGAGCAAGAAGTAGATGACGAACCTTCCGCCTGCCCGTAAGGACGCCGCCCAGTGAGCCCGCCGTTCGACCGTCGCGCCGGACCTCCGCCCATGGCGCGGAACCGGGTCAACCTCCAGATCCGCGTTCCTGAAGTGCGCGTGATCGGGGCCGACAACGAGCAGCTCGGCGTCATGTCCACCGACCAGGCGCGCGGCCTGGCTCGCGAACGCCTGCTGGACCTGGTCGAGATCTCGCCCACCGCTGTTCCGCCGGTGTGCAAGATCATGGACTTCGGCAAGTTCAAATACGAGCAGAAGAAGAAGGAGAACGAGTCGCGCAAGAAGCAGCATCAGATGCAGCTCAAGGAGCTGCGGCTGCGCACGCGCACCGGCGACCACGACGTCGACGTGAAGCTGAAGAAGGCCCGCGAGTTCCTGCTCGAGGGCGACAAGGTGAGCTTCTACGTCATGTTCCGCGGCCGCGAGGTGGTCCACCCCGAGATCGGGCACGGACTCCTCGGACGCTGCGTGACCGAACTCGCGGACATCGCGAAGGTCGAACGCCCGGCGCGCCTGGAAGGCAAACGAATGACGATGGTGCTGACGCCGACGAAGACGCACGGCGCGGGCGGAGCTTCGAAGCCCCCTGCGGCGCCGCGTCCCGCGTCGTCGGAGGCCCGCCCGGCGAACGCTCCCGCGCCCGCGCCGGGTCCTGCGACCGAGTGACATCCCATGCCCAAGCTGAAGACGAACAAGTCCGCCTCGAAGCGGTTCCGCGTGACGAAGAGCGGCAAGATCAAGCGCACGATGGCCGGCAAATCCCACCTGATGGTGGGCACGCGCAAGAAGACCGTGCGGAAGCTGCGCGGCCGGACGCTGGTGCACGAGGCCGACCTGGCGAAGGTCGCCCGCATGCTGGTCGCCGAGTGACGGGAAGCGAGCGAAGGAACACGACCCCGCCGCGGCGCTGACCGCGGCCCGAGGAGCGAACAGTCATGCGAGTCACCAACGCCGTCGCGCGCCGCAAGCGCCACAAGAAGACGTTCAAAGCCGCGAAGGGTTATCGCGGCGGACGCGGGCGCCTGCTGCGCACCGCCAAGGAGGCCGTCAAGCGCGCGGGCGCGTACGCCACGCGCGACCGCCGCAACAAGAAGCGCGAGTGGCGCTCGCTCTTCATCGTCCGCATCAACGGCGCGTGCCGCGAAGCGGGCGTCAGCTACTCGCAGTTCATGAACGGCCTGAAGCGCGCGGGCGTCGTGATCGACCGCAAGCAGCTCTCCGACCTCGCCGTCAACGATCCGGCGGCGTTCGCCGGGTTGGTGAACCGATTCCGCCCCGCTCGCGGGGCGGCGGCTTCCTGATTCCGCGGCGCTCGCGCCGCGGCGGCGTTGAGATTCCGCCGCGCTCGCGCCGCGGCGGCGTTTAGATTCCGCCGCGCTCGCGCGGCGGCGGCGTCTTGATTCCGCTCCGCTCGCGGAGCGGCGGCTCTTCGATTCCGCTTCGCTCGGCGGAGCGGCGGCTTCTCGCATCCGCACCGGCTGCCGAGCGGGCGCGTCGACGGTCGCGGTTCGACGACCGCGCGGCTGACGCGGGACGCGAGCGGTCGGAGCCGCGCGCGCGTCGCGTCGCGGGGCGCTCGCCCGCTCCGCGCGCCTTCGGGAGAAAGGCCTGCGATGAACGACGATCCGTTCGCGAGGGTGCGCGAGGCGCTGGCCGCGGGGCGGGCGGCGTTCGCGGGCGCCGACGATCCCGCGACGCTCGTCGCCGCCGAGCAGGCGTTCCTCGGCAAGAAGGGCCGCGTGCCCGCGCTCATGGATCTCCTGAAGTCGGTCCCCGCAGCCGACAAGGCGGCCTTCGGCAAGGAGGTCAACATCCTCAAGGCGGAGCTGACGGCCCTCTACGCCGCGCGCAAGGCGGAGCTCGGCGCGCGCGTCGCCGCGCCTGCGGCGCCGGAGGTCGACCTGACGTTGCCGGGCCGGCGCCCCGAGCACGGCTCGCTGCATCCGCTCACGCAGACCGCGCGCGACATCGTGCGCGTGATGAACACGCTCGGATTCGAGGAGACCGACGGGCCCCAGGTGGAGGACGAGTTCCACAACTTCGTCGCGCTGAACATTCCGGCGGACCATCCGGCGCGCGACGAGGCGGACAACTTCTACCTCGACGACAAGCGCCTGCTCAGGAGCCAGACGTCGACCATCCAGGTCCGCACGCTGATGGCGCGGAAACCGCCGCTGCGCGTCACCGCGGTCGGCCGCGTCTATCGGCCGGACACCGTCGACGCGACGCATCACTACATGTTCCACCAGGTGGAAGGGCTCGCCGTCGACGAAGGCCTGACGATGGCCGACCTCAAGGCGACGCTGCTTTCCTTCGTCCGCGCCCTTTACCAGGAGGACGTGGAGATCCGCCTGCGTCCGTCGTTCTTCCCCTTCACCGAGCCGTCGGCGGAGATCGACGTCCTGTTCCCGGGCCGCGGCTGGGTCGAAATCGGCGGCTGCGGGATGGTCGACCCCGCCGTCTTTCACGCCTGCGGCGTCGATCCGGAGCGCTGGTCGGGCTTCGCGTTCGGCTGCGGCGTCGAGCGTCTCGCCATGAGGCGCTTCGCCGTCCCCGACATCCGTCGCTTCACCGAAAACGACGCGCGCTTCCTCAAGCGCCTCGCCTGATCCGCCGCCTCCTTCCGCCCGGGACGCCCCGCCGATGAAACTGCCGTTCTCCGTCCTCAAAGACCTCGTGCCTGGCTGGTCGCAGTCGCCCGAAGCGCTGGCCGATCTGCTGACGTTCTCCGGCACCGAGGTCGAAGGGATCCGCGACGAGGCCGGCGACCGCGTGCTGGAGTGCGCGGTCACCAGCAACCGCCCCGACTGCCTCGGGTGGCTCGGGCTCGCGCGCGACGTCGCGGCCGCGGCCGACCTCGAGCTCAGGGCGCCGGCGTGCGAGGCGCCGGCCGCCGGCGGGCCGACGCGCGACGCGGCGTGGATCCGCGTCGAAGATCCGCGTTTCTGCCCGCGCTACGTCGGCCTCGTCGTCGAAGGCGTGCGCGTCGGGCCGTCTCCGAAGTGGCTCGTCGCCGCCCTCGAGCGCATGGGCGCGCGGCCCGTGAACAACGTGGTCGACGTGACCAACTACGTCCTGTTCGAGCGCGGCCAGCCGCTGCACGCGTTCGATCTCGACCGCCTCCGCGGCGGCGGGATCGTCGTGCGCCGCGGGCGGACGGGGGAGACGCTCAAGGCGCTCAACGGCCGCGAGTACCCGACCGACGGGACCGTCGGCGTCATCTGCGACGCCGAAGGGCCCGCGGCGATCGCGGGGGTCATGGGCGGCGCTGCGACCGAGGTGGGGGAGCGCACCGTGCGCATCCTCGTCGAGTCGGCGTTCTTCGATCCCGCGTCGGTGCGCCGGACGTCCCGCAGGCTGCAGCTCCGCTCCGACGCGTCCCACCGCTTCGAACGCGGGGTCGACCTTCACGGCGTCCTCGACGCCGGCCTGCGCGCGGCGCGGCTCATTCTCGAAACCGCGGGCGGCGTGCTGCGCGCCGAGCCGCTCGACGTCGCGGGCGGCGCCGATCACCGCCCGCCGACGATCGCGTTCCGCCCGCGGCGCGTCCTCGAAGTCTGCGGGGTCGAGGTCGCGCCGGCCGACATGAAGCGCCTGTTCGCCGCGCTCGGCGCCCGGGTCGACGACCACGACCACGCCCACGAAGCGTGGAAGGTGACGCCGCCCGCCTGGCGCCGCGACCTCGCGCGCGAAATCGATCTCGTCGAAGAAATCGTCCGCCTCGTCGGACTCCACCGGGTGCCGATGGGGGCGGGTCTCCGCGTCGTGCCGGTGCGCCCGCACCCCGCGCGCCGCCTCGCCGAAACCGTCCGCGACCGCTGCGTGCAGCTCGGGCTCGCCGAGTGCGTGACGCCGACCTTCGTGTCCGAAGGCGCCGACGCCGACGTCGCGTTCGCCGCACACGGGGCGACGCTGACGGCGCGGAACCCCGTGCGCTCCGGCGAAGGCGCGCTGCGTCGAAGCCTCCTGCCCAGCCTGCTCCAGGTGCGGACGCACAACCAGGACCAGGGGGCGGACCGCCTCAAGCTCTTCGAGGTCGCCGACGCGTTCTTCGAGCCGTCGGGCGAAGGCGTCGTCGAACAGGTCCCGCTGCTCGGCGCGCTGATCGACTCCGTGCGCGGCGAAAAGACGGTCGACGGCGACGTCCGCGACGGACGCGGGCTGGTCGAAGCCCTCGCCGAGCTTCTCGGGTTGAGGCCGACGTTCGCGCCGTCGTCGTCGCCGTTCCTCCGAGCCGATCGTCAGCTCGAAGCGTTCGTCGGCGGGCGGCGCCTCGGCGTCCTCGGCGTCGTCTCGAGGAAGCTCTGCGAGTCGGCGCGGCTACGCGCGGCGCCGGTGTACGTCGAGCTCGACCTCCGCGCCGCCGCGGAGGCGTGGACGCCGACGAAGACTTTCGTCGGACTTCCGCGCTTCCCCGCCGTCGTGCGCGACCTCGCCTTCGTCCTCGACGAGGGCCGCGCTTACGCCGATCTCGAAGCCGCGCTGCGGGCGGCGGCGCCCGCGGAGCTCGAGACGGTGTCGTTCTTCGACGAGTTCCGCGGTCGCCAGATCGGCCCCGGGAAGAAGAGCCTCGCGCTGACCGTGACCTTCCGCTCCGACGAAGGCACGCTGGAGGGCGCGCAGGTCGACGCCTGGATCGCCGACCTCGTGCGCGCGGCCGACGAGCGCCTCGGCGCGAAGCTGCGCGGCTGAAAAAGTCTCCGCGCGCGGCTCACGTCGCGGCGACTTTTCCGTAGCGCGGCCGGAGACGCGGCTCGCCGCATTTGTGAGCCTTTTTCAAGGGGTTTTCGACGATTCTTCTTTCGTCGTCGAACCTTGAAAGGCGCCCCGCGGACGGGCGACAATCCGGCCCGCGGCTCTGCGAGCGATCGACCCGGTCAGTGACGCTCTCTCCCCGATGCGTTTTCAACCGGGGGCCGACAAGTCTGAGCGACGCCCACGCCTCCTCGCGAGGATCGGCAGGCTCGGGCGGTGGTCCCCACCTCACCCGCTGGGTGAGGGAGCCCCACG
>DASPNK010000474.1:0-3305 GCA_035626575.1 Planctomycetota bacterium
CGATCGCCGATCGCCGTGAGGAGCGCAGTTTCGCCGCACGCGCAGCGCGCGGCGACACTGCCGCGGTGAACGTCGGCGAACCTCGCGACCTGCGGCGCCGCGACCGCGATCATCGATGCCCGACGAAGCAGGGCCGCCGCGCGCTGCGCGTGCGGCGGTCCTGCGCTCCTTCGCGCGAGGCGACGACGTCGCGGGGAGCGTCGGCGAATCGTCCGGCGGCGGCGCCGCTCGATCGCCGATCGCCGATCGCCGTGAGGAGCGCAGTTTCGCCGCACGCGCAGCGCGCGGCGACACTGCCGCGGTGAACGTCGGCGAACCTCGCGACCTGCGGCGCAGCGACCGCGATCATCGATGCCCGACGAAGCAGGGCCGCCGCGCGGCGGCTACTCGTCCTCGTCCTTGTGCGGCTTCCAGGCGGCGACGATCTGCTGCTGGACGCCGGCGGGGGCGTGCTCGAAGCGCGACGGCTCGAGGGTGTAGGAGCCGCGGCCGGAGGTCAGCGACGTGATGATCCGCGCGTACTCCTGCGCCTCGGAGAGCGGGATGTCGGCCTGGATGACCTGCAGCTCGCCGTGCTGGTCCATGCCGCGGATGCGGGCGCGGCGCGTGTTGAGGTCGCCGGACACGTCGCCGAGACACTCGGCGGGGACCGTCGCCTCCAGCTCCATGATCGGCTCGAGCAATCCCGGCCGCGCCTTGAGCGCGGCGTCGCGGAACGCCCGCGATCCGGCGATCTTGAACGCGGCGTCGGACGAGTCGACGTCGTGGTGCTTCCCGTCGACGATCGCCACGGTCACGTCTTCGATCGGATAACCCGCGATGACGCCGCGCGCCATCGCTTCACGCACGCCCTTTTCGATGGCCGACTCGTAGTTGCGCGGGACCGAGCCGCCGAAGACCTCCCATTTCCACACGAGGCCGGCGCCCGGCGGCGCCGGCTCGACGCGGAGGAAGACCTCGGCGAACTGCCCGCGCCCGCCCGACTGCTTCTTGTGGCGGTAATGCCCGTCGGCGACCGCGTTGATCGTCTCCTTGTACGGCACGCGCGGCTTGTGGGTCTCGACCTCCATCCCGTAACGGTCCTTGAGCCGGCGCAGCATCACGTCGACGTGCAGCGGGCTGAGGCCCGAGGCCACCAGCTCGCCGGTGGTCGGGTCGCGCTTCACCGTGAACGTGGGCGACTCTTCGGCGAGCTTGTGCGTCGCTTCCGCCAGCTTGACCTCGTCGGCGCGGTTCTTCGGGCGGATGGCGAGGCCGAACATCGGCCGCGGATACCGGGACGGCACGGCGATCCTGCCGTCGTTCTCGTGGGCCAGCGTGTCGCCGAGGTGCAGCGCCTCGACTTTGCTGAGCGCGACGAGGTCGCCGGGGCCCGCCGAGTCGATCGCTTTCTGCTCCTTGCCCTGCGGGCGGAAGATGTGGCCCGCTTTCTCGCGGCGCCCCGACGGCACGACGACGAACGAGTCGCCGTGGCGCAGCGTGCCGGTGAGCACGCGCACGTGGACGATGCGGCCGACGTGTTTGTCGATCTGCACCTTGTAGACCGTGCCGCGGAACGGCGCGGCCGGGTCGGGTGCGATGAGCTCCGGCGGCGCGTCGGGCTCGGAGGCCTTGACCAGGCGCCTCGGGACGTCGAGCGGCGACGGCCCCAGCGTGACGATCAGGTCCAGCAACCGGTCGACGCCGTCGTCCTGTTCCGCCGAGACGAACACCACCGGCGTGATCAGCCCCTTGGCCACCGCCTTCCGCGCCGCGCCGAGCAGCTCGTCCTCGGTGATCTCGGCGCCTTCGAGGTAGCGGAGCATCAGCGCGTCGTCGGCTTCGACCGCCGCCTCCGTCCACGCCTTCCGGTAATCGCCCACGCCGGGAGGCGCGAAATACGGCAGGCATCTCGGCCCGAACGCCGCGCGGACGTCGTCGAGCACGGCGCCGAGCCGCTTCGATTCGAGGTCGGTCTTCGTGACGACGATCGCCTTCGCCCGCTGGCGCGCCTCGGCGGCGTTCCAGGCGCGCAACGTGCCGACGAGGACGCCCGCGTGCGCGTTGACGCAGACGAGCACGAGGTCGGCCGCCGCGACGCCGGTGACCGTTTCGCCGAAGTAGTCCGGGTACCCCGGGCAGTCCACCAGGTTGACGTCTTTGCCCTTCCACTCGAAGTGGGCGAGGGCGGCGTCGATCGAGTGGCCGCGCTCCTTCTCGTCGGGCTCGTAGTCGAAAAGCGAAGTGCGGTCCTTGACGGAGCCGGGCCGCGACGTCGCGCCGGCCTTGAAGAGCATCCGCTCCGCGAGCGTCGTCTTGCCCGCGTCGCCGTGTCCGACCAGCGCCGTGTTCCGAAGATCCGCCGGGGCTCGCTTCGACATGTCAAGTCTCCCGCCGGGGTCGGTCGGCGGGGCGCCGGCCGGCCGCCGGGACGCGGGCAAGAATACGCGCGCGGCGACCGCCCCGTAAAGACCGGAAGCAGGGCCCGGCGAACGAAACGGCCCCGCGCGGGTCTCGCGCGGGGCCGTCGACGCGGCGCAAAGCGCGCCGCCGCGGCGTCATTCCTCGACGACGATTTCGACGCGACGGTTCTTCGCGTGCGCTTCCTTCGTGCTCCCCTTGACGAGCGGGCGCGTGTCGCCCTTGCCCGAAACGGTGATGCGCTCCGCGCCGATGCGGCAGTGCTCGACGAGGTAGTTCTTCACTTCGACCGCGCGCGCGATCGAGAGGTTCATGTTGTCGCCCCACGTCTCCTTGTTCTTCCCCGTCAGCGGGGTGGAGTCGGTGTGGCCTTCCACGACGATCGCGCCTTTCGACTTGCGCAGCTCGGCGCCGATCTTCGTCAGCGCCTCCCTGCCGCGCGGCGACAGCTTCGCCGACCCGACGTTGAACGGCGAGCCGCCGAGCCGGAACGACAGCGAGCCGTCGGCGCGGTTCTCGACCGTGACGTCCTTGTCCTTCACCGTCGCGTCGCGCTCGACGCGACGCGGCTTCGGCGATTCCTCGGCGACCGGCTTCTCGCCGATCGGCTTCGGTTCCGCGGGCGGCGGCGCCTTCTTCGCGGCCTCGAGGTCGCGCGCCTTGCGCTGCTCGTTGACGAGCTGCGTCTGCGTCAGCTCCTGCGCGGCGCGCGCGTCGCGCAACTGCGCTTCCTTCGCTTCGTTCTCCTTGCGCAGCTCCTCGATCCGCCGATCGCGCTCCGCGAGCGTCTCGTCGCTCGTCGCGCAACCGCCCGCGGCGAACAAGAGCGCCGCCGCGCACCATCCCCGTCGCTTCATGGCTTCCATGACCTGGTCTCCCCTTACCGCGTTCACCTGGCTGCCGCG
>DASPNK010000475.1:0-2200 GCA_035626575.1 Planctomycetota bacterium
CGGAAGCCTCGGCGCGGCGCCGGAAAGTCGTGAGGCCGCGGCGACGCCGCTCGCCGCGGCGCCGTTCCGCGAAACGCCGACGGCGGCGGGCCGTCCGATCGCCGGCGTGCAGGTCCGAATCGTCGACCCGCAGGGCGCCCCGGTCCCCGGCGCGAAGATCGTCTTGACGCGCGCGCCCCGCGCGATGACCGGGCCGCGGCGCAAGGAAGAGCGCGTCGCCGACGCCGCGGGGCGGACGTTCGTCGCCGCGGGCGACGCCGACGTCGAGGTGGTCGCCAAGACGTCAGGCGCCGCCGGGCGGCTGCTGCTCGAGACCGCGGACTTGCGCATCGGCGGCGAGCGGCGGCTGCAGCTCAATCCGGACCGCATCATCGAGGTGACGGCGCTCGACGCCGACGGCGGTCCGGTGCCCGGACTG
Source organism: Planctomycetota bacterium (assembly GCA_035626575.1). Lineage (GTDB taxonomy): Bacteria > Planctomycetota > CAIWVZ01 > DASPNK01. Next base: position 419 of record DASPNK010000475.1, read on the forward strand.
GCGCTGCGCCTCGAGGCTCGGGCGGAAGGAGGCGGCCAGCGTCTCGGCCGCGCCCTTCCCTACACCGACGCCGCAGGGCGCGCGCGCGTCGAGGTCCAAGGCGACGAGGTCGGCGTCTATGACGGGACGAGCCACCAGGTGCATGGGACGTTCCCCGGTCAGAAGTGGACCAAGGCGCCGGTGACGTGGAGCGGCGACCGCGGCGAGGCGACCCTGCGCGCCGAAGGCGCCGGCCTCGTCGCGATGGACGTGATCGTCGAGCTGCCCGAGGGCGTATCGACGCCGCCCGCCGACCTCGACGTGAGCTGGCGCTTCGAGACGTCGACGGTCGAAGAGCGGCGCTCGGCGACGACGGCGGGCCTCCGTCCCGTCGACGGCCTGAGCGCGACCTTCGGCGGTTTCCCGCGCGGTCGGGAGATCCTGTTCGCGGCGCGTTCCGGCGCCTTCATGGAAGGCCGCACGGTCGCGACGACGCCGACCTCGGGCGCGCGCGGCGAGGTGCGCGTGACGCTGGGCCCGCCGAAGGCCTGGGTCCGTTGGCCGATGCGCGGCGCGGGCGACGCGCCGCTGCGGGGCTGGGTCGGGTACGTCGTCGAGCAGACCGGCGCCGCGGCGCCGATGTCGGCCGATCCGTCGTACGTCGACGGCGCGCTCCGCCGGCAGGACGCGGAGCTTGACGAAGACGGCGTGCTGCGCGTCGGCGTGACGCCGGGCCTCGCCGGCGAGCTGAAGATCGCCGGCGGGCGCCCGAATCTCGCGGGTCCGCCGACGCGGGACGGCCCCGGATCGCTCGTCGTCGCCTCGCGGTCGTTCCCGGCGCTGGCGCCGGGCGAGGTTCACGATCTTCCTCCGGAAGTCTGGCCGACGCCGGCGCTCCTCGTCGGCGGGCGCGTCGTGGACGCCGCGGGAGCGCCTGTGGCGGGGGCTGCGGTGCGCGTCGGAAAGCCGGACGGGGGCGCCGCGGACCTCTTCCGCCGGCTCGCCGCGGCGGCCACGACCTCGGGAGCGGACGGTCGCTTCGAAGTTCGAGGCGACGCGTCGGCGGCGGCGCTCGAGGGCGCCCGTGTCCAGGCGACCACGGGCGAGGCGAGCAGCGCGGCGCCGACGTTCGCCGTCGGGGCGACGGACGTCGATCTCGTCGTCCGGGCGTTCGGCGGCCTCAAGGGCGCGATCGTTCGGACCGACGCCGCGCGGACGGGGAAGATCTCGATCACCGCTCGCCGCAGGGAATCGGCGTCGAGTCCCGGCGCGGCGTCGGTCGCGCGCGCCGAACCCGACCCGGAATCCGGCGCCTTCGAGTTGGCGGGGCTCGATCACGGTCCGTGCGACGTCAGAGTCCTCTACGAACGCGAGGTCGCCTTGATCGTCGAGAAGGTCGAAGTCGTCCCCGGCGTCTCGGCGGCCGATCCTCGACTTGCGCGGCTCGTCGTCGGAGATCGGTTCCTGGACGCCGTCGTCACGACGACCGCGTCGGACGGATCGCCGATCGAAGGCGCCATGGTGTCCTTCGAAGTTCGCGACGGCGGCGAGTCCGCTCCGACTGGAAGAAGTCTCGTGGCCACGGACGCACGCGGCACGGCGCGCCGCCTGTTCGCGGCGGCGCCGGATCGCATCCGCGTGCGCGTCTCGGCGAAGGGGTACGCGTCGACGACGATCGACGATGCGCGCTTCCCGCTTGCGGTGACCCTCGGCCGCGGCGCCGCGATTCGCGTGCGGTTCGAAGCGCCGCTCCGGTTGCCGACCGGAGACGGCCTTTCGTGGTCGATCGCCGCGGCGACCGGG